>CAIWAX010000114.1 GCA_903910795.1 uncultured Anaerolineae bacterium | reverse complement strand
ATAAAGTCTGCTCCGCCAGGCACATGGTTGATTAAATTCAGGTTGGCCCAAAAAAGACCGCCCAGTACCGCGATGACAAAAAATATTGAAAAAATGAAGAGAAAAATTGTTCGCGCGTTTCGCATTTCTTTATTTTACCAGTCTAATGAAACGCAAAAGGTCTTCCATGACTTGCCAATAATTTAAAATCTTTATGCGGGAGTTTCCAAAGCATACACCACCAGCCGTCCCGGCTGCCCAATAACTTCTCGAAACCGCCAAACCGGTCAGATGTCAGCGTAACAAAAGTAATCAGATCAGGGCATTAAAATCTGGAGCAACCCGGGAAAAATAGTGTAATCGACATCGGTAATGCCTGTTGAAAACAGTTCTCCATCCGTATGGGCCGGAGACGGATTATTTAAGTGTACTTTTAACCAACTGACAGGGAACTCATGCATTCCTGCGCTCTCGACATAACTGCCAGAATCTGGCTTCATGGTTTTGGGGAGCAGCGCAAACATACCCAGGCGGGAAGCCCTGTATCCATACACGATGGTCAGTTTGCCGTCAAATGGATTGGCATGCGGCCCCATGAAAAATACACCACCAGAACGAGGCCCATTGCCAATATACACCAGCGAAACCGGCCCGTCATAGCTGCCGCCATCCCATTCCAGGCGCACATCCCATTTCGGGCGATCCATGATGGCGCGAATTGCGGCCACCAGGTAACGCGAAATCCCTTTTATCCAGGTAATTTTGGTCTGGATCACCGTAACGTAAGGCTCCAGACCCAGGGCACTGTTATTGGCAAAGTAAATATCATTGGCTTTGCCTAAATCCATCGGGCTGATCTTTCCAGCGGCAATCACTCTGGCAGCCTCGCCCAGCTCAAAAGGGATTTTGAGGGCATACGCCAGATCGTTGGCGGTTCCCAGAGGCAAAATTCCAAGCGGAGTGAGCGGCGCGCCAACCCCGGCTGTGTGCGCCATGGCATTCACCATTTCACCAATTGTCCCATCCCCGCCAGCCGCGATCAATGGGGAAAAGCCCTCACCCAAAGCCTGGCGGGTAAGTTCGGCAATCTGGCCCGGCCCTTCTGAAACCGCAAGATTAAAATCCACCCCGGCGCTGCGCAAATGACTTTCAGCTTCAGGCCAGCGTTTACGTGCATTCCAACGGTTGGAGTACGGATTAAGAATCACTTTAGCAGTCATAAATGTTTGGGCCTCGCTGGATGGAATGCAGAAATTGCGTGGTGCTTTCAATAAAACAGGCGGATGCTATTCGATGGCGATATATAGGCGCTTGTTGATGGCGCCCTTCGATTTGTAATCCACAACTTTGACAGAACCAACTTCGGATGTGTTTTTGACATGCGTGCCGCCATCTGCCTGTAGATCCAGACCAACGATCTCTACCGTGCGGATTTTCGAAATACCCTCGGGCAATAGATTGATCTTGGTGCGGATTAGATCCGGGATCTGAAAAGCCTCATCCCTGGGCAATATTTTCACACGCAGATCACGGGTATTCGCAATTTCACGGTTGACACCTGCTTCAATATCATGAACCAGACCAGCCTGCATCCGTTCAAATTCAAAATCCATGCGCCCGGCAAGCGGTTCCATATCGCCACCCGTTACCAATGCTCCGTAATCACGAAAAACGGTCCCACACAGGATATGCAGGGCAGTGTGAGTCCGCATCAGCTTGTAACGCCGCTCCCAATCGATCTTCCCATGCACCAATGAGCCTATTTCCGGTAAGGGCGCCTGCCCAACTATGAAATGCAACACGTTGTCGCCCTGTTTTTTGACCTTATTGATCTTGTATTCACTTCCGTCCACGATAATAGCACCGTAATCACAGGGCTGCCCACCTCCACCCGGATAAAAAGCCGATTGATCCAGGATAACAGCATGCGCGTCAACATCCACTCCGCTGATTTTGGCATCAAATTCATTCAGATAAGCATCGGTTTGGTAGAGCAGTTCGGTCATGATATTCTCCTGGTTATAAAATTCAGCTCTCAACGGGATATTTCAGCGTTATCCCGTAGGAAAAATAAGGCAAAGTATAGCACTGTTAAAAACCTGTTCTCACGCTGTTCTGGCTGGCGAGAGTTCTCTACACCAGTCCAACCACAGTCTTCAGAAACCATTTTCAAGTTAAAACGTAACTGCTCGCCCGTTTCTTGGTTTGGGCATAACCATACTGAACGATTTGCTTAGCAAATCGTGGGTACTT
>CAIWAX010000113.1 GCA_903910795.1 uncultured Anaerolineae bacterium | reverse complement strand
TCCACGCGCCAGCGTAACGCCACCAGGTCCTTTGCTATACCGGCATATCCGAGTGAGGCATATGTTCCATCCGGTGTTACGCAGGGCTTGCCGCTTGTGCAGCCATATCCATACATGAGCGCCATCTGCTCTGAATCCAAATTCCAACCCAGGCGGTAGCGCGTGCCATCAGTGGTCACCACTTCCCACCATTCCCCGGAAGCATTCGCCACGTTTTGCTGGTTTGCAAAGGGTTGGTTATGGCGCTCAATATACAGGAAAGAACTGCGATCTGTATAATATCTTTTTGGATTGATCGTATCCTCAATCAGGTCATATTTGGTGCCATTCATCGTCAGCGCGAAAGCATTTTGGTAGCCATAACCGGTATCACTGGTGGTGATTTTGCGCACGATTTCTATGCCATCGATATTCCAACCGCCGCCCACCCAGGGCGCCTGGACATCACCCAGCACTCCGTTATAAATATCGCTGGAATACGATAAGTTAATATCGGGTGTCATCCCATTGCGTCCCTTTGGAACCCAAAACGGGATACTGTATTGTGCCGCGCCATTAAAAAGGGACACATACGGCTTATCGAACATGAGCACATTTACCCCATTCTGCGGCAGAGATGAACCTAATCCTACTCCCCAGGTTGAGAAGTGGGCCGCTTGCACCGAGACAGTATCTGCATTTACATCCTTGGCTAGAATGGGAACTTTGATCCAGATTTTATAGGTTTCATCGTAAGTGGCCACATACACTTCCTGTCCGGCAGGGATCGATCCCAAGTCTATGTCTCCGCTCAGGTCGAAATTAAGCGTGGCAGGCTGCAAGAAAGTTTGGCTGGCGTCTGAGGTTAGTTCCACTTCCTGGTCTGTGATATTCCCCTGGGAATCCGTTGAAATTGGGCTGGATTGCAGCAGACCCAGCTTATACTGCACCTGGGGGCCTTTTCCTTTCCCTTGAACGGGCGCGGCAGATATAAATGAATTTTGGCCGACCGAATCTTTTTTCAAAAATATGTTCACTTTTCCAAGCTTATGCCAACCGCCATCCGGTTTGACCAGCGACAAGTTAGTGTTCGCTCCTACCAGGTTTGAACCCATTGCCAGAGACACCTCAGCCGTAACCTCTCCGGTCTGATCCGTGCTCAATTCAGCAACATGGATGCGGGCTTCGCCTTTTGAGGAGGAGAACTTCTTTGATGTGACTTTGAGCGTATATGAGAAAACGGCTGTTTGATAAACACCCAAACTGGGAAGACGATAACTGACCACCCCTGTTTTTTCATCGTATTGCACCGGGCTGTTGTTATCAGGAACATACTCCAACCCCGATTCAAGATTGTCGTTGAATTGAAGGTTGGTATAAGCTTCCTGGCTGTTGTTCTGGATGGTGACTGTGATGATGACGTTTTGGTTCAGGGTTATGACATCCGAATCCGTTGACATAACGAAGGAGAGCCCGGTCTCATCCAATTGACTCGGCGTGGGTACCGTTTTCGAAAGCGGTATGGCAGATTGTTCCTTTTTCGTTTGCGAGGGTGGTTGGTAATAAATCGGGGTTTGATCCGGGAGAACCCGTTTTGCTGGCTGGGCTTTCT
>CAIWAX010000112.1 GCA_903910795.1 uncultured Anaerolineae bacterium | reverse complement strand
TGGCATCAAGGACGGCGATACCGTCATGGTCGGAGATCATGAATTGGAGTGGCAGGATTAGAAATTTTTTCCCCGGCGGATTTATTAAATACCCGCTGGATTATAAAATGGGGTGGCGCAGCAATTTGCTGTGCCACCCCACTTTTCTTTTTTATCGCCGGTTGCGCAGGAAGGTTGGGATATCCAGATCTTCCTGATAGGGCGGCTGGGGCTTGAATTCAGGTGGGTTGATGCTGGCCGGCGGTGTGGTGGGGGTCGCGGTCACACTGACGTTTTCGTGAACGCGGGGTTCCACGGGTTGGTTCTGTGCAGGTTGAGGCCGGTCGTGTGGCCTTTCAGGCTGCGGGCGTGCAGACGAAATCGGTATTGGCTGGCGCTCCACTGACGCGTGCCCTGTGGGTTGGCGGGGCGAACTGACAGGCGGCCGCTGGTCCACAATCCGGCGAGGCATGGAAGCGCGCTCGAAACCGGTTGCGATGACGGTGATGCGGATCTGGTCGCCCATGTTTGGATCGATGACAGCCCCGAAGATCATGTTCACATCCGGGTGTGCAGTTTCGCGGATGATGGCAGCCGCCTGGTTCACTTCGAACAGAGTCATGTTCGGGCCGCCAGTGACATTGAACAATACGCCACGGGCACCGTCGATGGTGATGTCAAGCAGTTGGCTGGAGATGGCCTGTTCGGCAGCCAGTCGGGCGCGGTCATCGCCTTCGGCGTGACCGACAGCCATCAACGCAGCGCCGCCTTCGGACATGATCGCTTTGACATCTGCAAAGTCAAGGTTGATCAAGCCAGGAACAGTGATCAGCTCGGAAATACCCTGGATGCCCTGGCGAAGAACATCATCCGCCATACGGAAGGCATCGCTCAAGCTGGCTTTTTTGTCAACAATTTGCAACAGGCGGTCATTGGGGATCACGATCAGGGTATCGGCGTGCTCTTTGAGCATATCCATACCGGCTTCAGCAGATTGCATGCGGCGTCCACCTTCAAAGGTGAAGGGGCGGGTAACAACGCCAATTGTCAAAGCGCCGCATTCCTTGGCGATCTGTGCCACGATCGGGGCTGCTCCAGTTCCGGTACCGCCACCCAGACCCGCGGTTACAAAGACCATATCCGCGCCTTTGAGTACGGTATAGAGCTCTTCAGCGGTTTCCTCAGCCGATTTTCGTCCAACTTCAGGATTCCCGCCTGCGCCAAGTCCGCGAGTCAGTTTATCCCCGATGCGTACTTTGACAGGGGCTTTGGCCAAAAGGAGTGCCTGGGCATCGGTATTGATCGCGACAAACTCAACACCTTGAATGCCTTCAACAATCATCCGATTGATAGCATTACAGCCAGCACCACCAACGCCAACTACCTTGATGCGGGCAAAAGCTTCCACAGGTTTTATTTCCATTTCTTCCTCCTAGCGTCCTTACCGAATAGACTAATTATACTTAATTTTATCGAAATATGACGATTTATATCGTCTTTCATAAAGCCAATTTTTATGGGATCAGGCGTTTCAATAGGTTTTTGACGGTATTCCAATTTTCGCCATCTCCTTTGGGCTGTTTTGGCCCTTTTTTCTGGGATGCCACCGGTAGAGATTGCAGGGCAGCCGCCCAACTGAGCAACCCTACACTTGTGGAATAAGCCGGGGAATTCAATTTGTCTGCCAATCCCAGCAATTTCTCTGGTTGTGCAGTGCGAACGGGCATGCCCAGTACTTTACTTGCCAGTTGGCGGATACCGGGCAGCAGGCTGGTGCCTCCCGTCAGGATCATCCCGGCGGGCAACAAACCATCATAGCCAGATCGCTTAATTTCTTGAAGCGCCAGATCGAAAATTTCCTCTACGCGCGCCTCAATGATTAACGAAAGATCGCGGCGGCTCAATCGAATGGGACTCTCTGTTCCAAAGGGTTGGATCGAGAAAGTCTCATCCAGGCCTACTTCCGATTGCACCGCATATCCATACAGCTTTTTGATCTCTTCTGCCTGGTTGATGGGTAGCCGTAAGCCTGCGGCGATATCCTGGGTGATGTGGTTACCGCCCACAGCCAATACCATGGTATGCCAGACATCGCCGTTAACATAAATTGCCAGATCAGTGGTGCCGCCGCCGATATCGCAGACAACTGCGCCCATGGTGCGCTCAGTGTCCGACAATACTACTTCTGCAGAGGCCAGAGGGTTCAAGACAAATTGGGCCACATTCACACCGGTGGCACCCACAGCCTGACGAAGGTTTTCCGCAGTGGCAGTGGCGGCTGTGATGACGTGCGCTTCCACCTCCAACCGGTAGCCATGCATACCGACTGGCTGGTGAATACCATCCTGACCATCCAATGAAAAGCCGCGCTGAATAACATGAATGATTTCACGGTTGCTCGGAATGGCTACGCCTCGGGCCGCATTCATGGCCCTTTCGATATCCATTTCTTCAACCTTTTGTCCTGACACGGTCACCACTCCTCGGCTGTTGACCGAGGAAACATGGGCGCCAGCCAGGCTGACCAGGGCAGTGACAATCTTGACACCCGAAGTTTGTTCAGCCTGTATGATGGATCGGGCAATTGATTGCGAGGCGCTGGTTAGATCAACGATCACGCCTTTACGGATACCCTCGGATGGTTCGATGCCTACACCCATAATGCGCAGGGAGTCATCCTGTTCCACCCGAGCTACCAGTGTACAGGTTTTGGTTGTTCCAACATCAATTCCGACAACAATATCATCCATAATTATTGGGCCATTTGATAGAACGGTGCATTGGGATATTCAACACTGATTAGAGTTGGTTTAATATTGTTCTTCTGAATATAGGCAAGCATGGATTGATAAACTTGGATTTTCAGCGCAGCGTTTTGATTGGATTGCCCAAAGAAAACCTTCCAACCTTGCGGATCGTTCCAACCAATTCCATATTGAGGATCAAAAACCAACTGGGTGCCTTTTGGTTGATTGGTCAATAATGTAATCATCAACTGCGTCATATCATTCGAAAGAAAAGGGCGCGCGCCAATTGTTTGGGCTGGGTCCATCCCCGCAGCGATAGCAGGCGGCGCGCCCAGCGCAGCGATACTGGGCAGATTGTCCACCTGGCCGTGGGGGGGGAAGCCATATCCTTGCGCATCCAGCCATACTGTTTGACCATTTTGCTGCCAGGCTGCAACCGGTGTGCGTTCCACAACTGTGACAACAACATTGCCTGGGAAATTCACATCCACCTGGGCGCTTGAAATGTTCGGGTAAGCCGCCAAGATGTTGATTTGAACCTGGGCCGGGTTTAATACGGCAGCCGGGATGTTGTCAATTCCCAGCACATTTTGAATTTCCTGTTGGCTGATCTGGCTGTTGCCAGTGATTTCAGCGTTATGAGCGATGAATGGGTCGTAGTTTAACATACAATACAAATCTAGGATGCAGAAAAGGACGATAAAAAATGAAATGACGCGCGGACCAAACCCAATCTTTGGTTTGCTGATGGTAATGCTGAGGGCCCGTGGAGCGTTGAAGACTGGAGCACTTGGCTCTGGTGCGGTAGCGAGGCTTTGGTATTTTCGGCTCCGGGCAAAACCGGGATTTCCATGCCACATGTGCCCTGTGGGACGGCTGATTGTCGCAGATCTTGGTTTCGCCTTCGCGGCGGGAATGCCCATGCTGCCCATGATGACTGGTTTGGGCAGAGGGGCAGGTTTGTGTTCCTGTTGGGGCGCTGGTTTGATGACAGGAATCGCTACCTTTTTTTGAGCAAGCTTCTCGCGCTGCTTTTGTTCTTCTTCTTTTCGCCGCCGAATTGCTTCGGCGCGTGTCATGATGATGCGATCGGGGCTCATTGATCCCTCCGGAATTGGTGTACAGAGCGATTGCGGTCAGCTTTGCGTTCAAGGGCGAGTTCGATCAGGCGATCAACCAGCGCTGAATAGGGTAGACCGCTTGCTTCCCAAAGTTTTGGATACATGCTGATCTTTGTGAACCCTGGAATAGTGTTGATCTCGTTCAGGAATATTTCTTCTGTTTGTGAGTCAAGCAGGAAGTCAACCCTTGCCATGCCGCAGCAATCAATCGCTTTGTAGGCTTTTACGGCCAGAGTTTGAAACTGCATTGCTTTTGCCTCGCTCAAAGGCGCAGGGATGCGTAATTCGGAAGTGTTTAATAAATATTTTGCATCGTAGGAATAAAAATCCGCTCCCGGGATGATTTCCCCCGGTACAGAGGCGACGGGGTTTTCATTGCCCAGCACAGAAACTTCGATTTCACGCGGATTGTGTACACCTTGTTCAATCAGCACGCGCCGGTCATAAAGACTCGCTTCCATCAATCCTTCAACAATATCAGCGCGGGTTTGACATTTTGTAACGCCAACCGATGAGCCGAGATTGGCCGGTTTAATGAATAGTGGGTAGTCGCTTACTGCTTCAGCTCGCTTGATAATCGCATCCATATTTTGATCGATTTCGGAACGCAAGGCCATGGTTGATTTGACCACTGGGATGTTGTTCGCGATCATCACATCTTTGAACACACCCTTATCCATTCCAACACAGCTACCGACCACTCCTGAACCCACATAGGCCGTATCGGCCATCTCAAACAGGCCTTGAATGCTGCCATCTTCGCCAAAGGTGCCGTGAAGTACCGGAAAGAAAACATCCACGCTGATCGTGGTTTCTTTTGGCGCAGCCGTAATGCCTGAATACGTACCCTGCGGGTCAGAATTTTGCATTTCAAGCACAACCAGTCCCGGCCTGGAAGGGTCTGGGAGCAGGCTGGCGCGGAACAGGCTCTCGGTTTTTCCTTGTTCGAAAGCCGCCAGCGCGTTTTTCCCAGTAAGCCAGGCCCCGGAATGGGTGATCCCGATCTCAATGACCTCATACCTGTTTCGGTCAAGCACTGACAGAACCGAACGTGCAGACATGAGGGAAACTTCATGCTCGCCAGAACGGCCGCCAAAAATGATCGCAATACTGAGCTTATGGGTATTTTCCATAGTGGGTTTGCGCAGGTCTGTGGTCATTTCCATTCACCAATTAGTTCAACTTCCAATTGCAAATCAATCCCAAAATTCTCTTTAATTGTTTTTTGGGCGAGCACGATCAATGCTTTGATATCTGCGGCCCGGGTATCACCGTGATTGACAAAAAAATTGCCATGCACATTGCTGATTTCAGCATTCCCAATGCGCGTACCTTTTAGCCCGGCGGCTTCGATCAGGCGTCCGGCAAAATCGCCGGGCGGGTTTTTAAACATGGAACCCATGCTTGCGCCTGGCGGCTGGCTTTCTTTGCGCCGGCTCGTAAATTTTTCTATTTCAGCTTTTATTTGTTCGGCGTTACCGGTTTGCAGCCCAAACTCCGCGGAAAGTATGACGGCTTTACCGAACGATTTGCTTAGCGAATCGTGGGTACTTTCCATGGGGTGAGTGTGCTTGAAAATGCTGCTGCGGTAACCATATTCCATTTTTTCAACAGGCCACCACTCCCGGCCGGTTTCCAGCAAGATTTCAGCGCACTGAAGGTTGTGGGCGATGTCAGAACCGTAAGCTCCGGCATTGCCGTATACGGCCCCGCCGGTTGTTCCGGGAACGGTGGCGGCCCATTCAAGACCGGAATACCCAAGCGCGGCGGCACGGTGGGCAAGATTCGTCAGGATGACACCTGATTCAGCCCAAACAGTTGGCCGCTGCGTATCCGGGCGGAATTCCGTGGCTTTGGCTTTGTTCAAGACCACAACCCCACGCACGCCTAAATCGCTCACCAGCACATTGGAGCCGCCTCCCAGCAGGGTCATTGGCAAGTTGGCTTCCCAACACATTTGCACAGCCCTGGCGAGTTCATCTCTATTGCGCACTGTGACAAGAATATCTGCCGGGCCGCCAATGCGCGCGGAAGTATTTGGCGCCAGGATAACGTTCTCCTGGAACTGACTACCAAAAACTTCGTGTAGGTTTGCTGCCGTGACAGAATTCATTGCCAGCCTTTTTACTTCTCGTTGTCTTTCAAATGGCCGATGATCTTGGAAACCATATCCCTGGCTTCCGCTTCAGTCTTTGCCAGATTGAGGGTGCGGAATGTGCGGTGCCTTTCATCAGGATCCGGTTCTGGAATATCTCCCAAGACCATTTTTAGGGGAGGGAGAGCCAGGATGTTCGATTGATAGAGCTGACGCATGTGCCCTGTGGGTTTGTCTGTCATGGTAAACCTCAGTTTCTGTGCTGATTCTTAATTCTGTTGAAAATGTACCAGGACATCCGTGCTGATCTGATCGGCATCTCCAGCCGACATTACAATCAACACATCTCCGGGTTGTAGATGAGAAAAAAGAAAATTGCTTATTTCCGGCAGCTCCGGGATAAAATGAGCGGCCTTGTGCGGCATGGCTTCAACTATTTGTGCCGCTGAGAAAGCTTGCTTTGGTTCGCGTGCGGCATAGACTTCGCTAACGATCACTTCGTCTGCTTTTGAAAAAGAAGCCGCGAATTCCTTGAATAGTGTCTGAGTGCGTGAATAAGTGTGAGGCTGCCAGATTGCCCAAATTCGATGGGCTGGGAAACGGGCGCGGGCGGCTTCCAGTGTGGCGCGAATGGCAGTCGGGTGGTGGGCGTAATCATCGATGACGGTTACTCCTCCGGCA
The DNA here is from genome assembly GCA_903910795.1 of uncultured Anaerolineae bacterium. Taxonomy (GTDB): domain Bacteria; phylum Chloroflexota; class Anaerolineae; order Anaerolineales; family Villigracilaceae; genus UBA5195. Next base: position 12,395 of record CAIWAX010000112.1, on the reverse strand, counting down.
GAACCTCTTACTTCAAACCGCCGGCCAGTGCCTTTAAATTTGGCGAGAGCTCTGCCCGCATCTTTCAAGGTATACCCCATCAGGCTGATGACGCCCAGGGTGGCCAGCGCGTTGCGGACATTGTGGAGGCCGGGTACTGTTAATTCGATCTCGCTCTCATCTGAAGCGGATTGCAGGCGGGTAATTGCCTCAAAAGAGAAACCACCGATCTGGTTTGGCCGCACATTTTGAGCGAGAACCCATTCGCCAGTCTCGATTTTTTCTTCATCGAAAATTCCAAAACTGATCACGCGTTTCCCGATTTCTCCGGCTTCAACAGCCAGTTTTATCGCTCCCGGGTCTTCTCCGCTGATGATCAGCGCGCCGTTCATCGGTATCAACTTGATAAATTCTCTGAAAGCAAAAAAGAATTCTTCCGGTGTCGGGTAAATATCCGGATGGTCATGCTCGATATTATTGACAACCGCGTAGCGGGGTTGCAATCCCAGGAACATGCGATCGTACTCATCGGCTTCAATGACAAAGGCTCGGCCTTTGCCTGCGCGGGCATTGACTCCGAAGTTTTGTGATACCCCGCCGATAATGAATGACGGGTCTGCGCCAAGTTGATCCAATGTCCAGGCTAACATGGCTGTCGTGGTAGTTTTTCCATGTGTGCCTGCGATGGCGATACCATCTTTCTCTGGCGCTGCCATCAAATGACCCAGAAAGTCTGCCCGTTTATATACCGGGATACCGGCTGCCAGGGCAGCCACAACCTCCGGGTTGTCATCCGGGATGGCTGATGAGCGCACTACCCAATCCGCGCCATTCACATTCGCCGCGCTATGTCCCACTGACACAACCACGCCTTCGTTTTTCAGGCTGGCTGCCAGGGGAGAAAGCGAGCGGTCAGAACCACTGATCTGGTATCCCAGTTCAAGCAGGAACCGCGCAATGGCTGACAAACCGCTGCCTCCAATACCGATGAAATGAACGTGTATCATTAGATAAAAACCACCAGAACGAATATGAAGCACAACATAACTGCGAAATAGACGGCGGGTTCACCTAACAGGTGAGGCGCCAGGATGGGAAGCAAATTATTGGCTGCGTCTCCCATGGGTGTGCCGGGCACGGGTGGGGACATGTAATCAGAGAAAGGATATTTGGCATCGGCGATGTAAAACCAGATGGTTCCAAATACCAGGAAGCCATTCAAAGCACCCAAAACAAATCCGAGCAGACTGTCTTGAAGTTTTTCCCGGTTCGCTTTTGAAGCAAACCGCGGCAGGCCCACGGTTTGGTACCCGAAAAATACCAGCGTGATGACAATCGTTATCCGAATCCAGAACAGGGGCGTCTGGTCGGTGGGCAAAGCCTTGATGAACGGTACATAGCGGTAGAGTAATGTATTGAAAGCCAATGCAAGAATAACGCTGAATGAAACCAGCAGCTCTTTTGCCCAACCGCGCATCATCCCGATCATGGCAAAAACGAGCACCATCAGCCAAAATGTGAAGGTAAGACTAACCATTTTGATCTCCAGGTGGAACAACCGTTTCGCGCGCCAGTTTGAATAACTGGGCAGCTATATTTTCGGCTGCCTTGGGGGTGTGCAAACCTGATATTGCTGAACTCATATCATCCAGCTTTTCCCGGGTGCCCAGCAAATTGTGAACAGTGGCATACAGATCGCTCTCCAGCCTTGAATCTTCAAGTACCAGCGCGCCGCCGCGTTTGGCGAGTGAATCTGCGTTGACCCGCTGGTAACGCCAGGCATACGGATAAGGCACCAGGATGGCCGGGGTACCAAACTGGGGAAACTCCCCGAGAACTGAAGCTCCGGCTCGAGAAACCACCAGGTCGGCCGCGGCCAGCGCTGCGCCCATATCTTCGTGAAGGTATGGAAAAGCGTGATAGCGTGTTCTGAGGTTATCCGGCAGCCCGGAACGCCGGGTTTCTATTTCGGGCCAATCTAATTCGCCGCTGATATGGACAACTTCAGCTTGCAGCAGCAGCTTGTCAAGGTTGGCAATCACAGCAGTGTTTAGGGAATGGGCACCCTTGCTGCCGCCAAACACCAGCAGTACTGGGAGATCATTGTGTATCCCTAAATATTTTCGAGCATCTGGTCGCTTCCAGGCGGCCAGCTCTTTTCGGATTGGGTAGCCTGTCACAACGATATTTGCATTTCGTGAAAAATACTGTCTTGATTCTTCGGATGTGACCGTGATGCATGTTGCAAAATGCGCCAGGGCTTTTAACGCCAGGCCGGGTTCAATGTCTGGAACATACAAAACGATCGGTAGTTTTCTTCCAGCGATTGCCATGGGTATGGCTACAAAACCGCCAGTAAAAAACAGAACGTCCGGTTTGAATTCATCCAAAATACTTGCCGCGGCCCGGATGCCGCGCATAATCGCGGCAAGGTTGCCAGGCAGCCGCCGGAAGGCCACCCCATGAACTCCAGCCGCCGGGATTGCCTTAAACGGAACACCGGCCCGTTCCACGAGCCTGGTTTCCATGCCGCCTTCACCGCCTACCCACAACGTTTGCACGTCCGCATGGGCGGTTTTGAGAGCATTATGAACGGCTAATGCGGGATAAACTCCGCCGCCGGTTCCGCCCGCGCAAATCAACACTCTCACTTGTGCTACTCCATTCTTGTTGTTCCGCTTGTGGTGCAATATGTCTTGAAACGCTCATGATGATTCCGATGGCTGATAGTACGCAAACCAGGCTTGAACCGCCGTAACTGATAAAGGGGAGTGCGTTTCCAGCAAAGGGCATTAACCCTACCATCACCAGCATGTTCAGCAGTGCCTCTGCGCCGATCCAGAACGTAAGACCGGCTGCCAGTAACCCTCCTAACAGATCCGGGGCCCGTTGCGCAATCCGCAGTCCGCGCCAGACCAGCAGGCAGTACAGTAAAACGGTTCCTGCCGCGCCCGCCAGGCCAAGTTCCTCGGCGATAACAGCGTAAATGCTGTCTGTGGGAGCAAAGGGCAGCCCATTCAGCTTGGTGCTGGCCAGGCCAATTCCAACGCCAAGCCAGCTTCCCTTGACAATCGCTTCGAATGAATAACGTAAGTGATAAGAAGTCTTGGTTAGATCGATGATCCCATTGAAATAATCAGACATGCGGGTTGAGTTATAAGAACTGGCCTTTACGACCAGAACACCTGCCACGCTGGCAATAATCACCAAAATGACGATCTGTTTTATGTCACCGCCTCCCAGAAAAAATAAGAGGCCTCCCAATAAAAATACGGTGACGGTCGCAGAAAAGTCGGGCTGTAGATAAATCAACCCACAAATAAATCCGAGGATAACGCCCAGTGGAAAGAGGCCCCATTGCAAATCATGGATCTGATCACGTTTAGCATACATCCACACTGCAATGTACACAATTGCGATGATCTTGGCAAATTCTGATGGTTGGACGGAGCCGTTGAAAAAACCGCGCCGCCCGCCAATGAATAATTCAATGAACAGAAAGGCAATTAATGCCAGCATGGCGGGCAGGGCAAATTTCTTCAAATTATGGTAATCCAGAAGTGCAAAGAAGACCGCCAGGGCCAGGCCGATCCCAAGCGAAATGAGCTGGCGATAGAATTGGTGCATGGCGTCACCGTACCAGATGAACGAAAAATCCCAGGAAGCCGAATAGACCATCAGCAGGCCAAAAACCAGGAAACCGATAGCGATCAGCAGCAGCGGGAAATCCACCGCGCCGCTCTTTAGAAACATCGGTGTTTTTTGTTCCACAGGTGCAGGTACAGGAACAGGATCTACAGTTGTGTCTGCGAAAACTCGAGTACCCATTGTTTGAACCTCTCTCCGCGCTGTTCAAAGTCTTTGAATTCATCATAACTGGTGCCGCCCGGTGAAAAAAGTACCACCGCACCGGGTTGAGAAAACTGTCTGGCTGTGGTGACGGCCTCCTGACATTTTTCTACACGTGTTATGTTGTAGGGCCGCGCACCGGCAACCTGTGGCCCAATGGCTGCCTGGATTTTTGCGGCCGCTTCGCCAAAAATGACAACGTGATCAACCCGTTGATGAATCAGCTTTGCTAATTCTTCCCAGGGCAAATCTTTATCTCTGCCTCCCAGCAATAAAACGATTGGAGCGTTGAAGGATTTGATCGCGGCAATTGTTCTTTCGGGAGCCGTGGCGATTGAATCGTTGTACCAATCTGCCCCGTTCACGCTGCCAATAAACTCCAGGCGATGTGATACACCGCGAAAACCGCTTATGCCGGCCAGCATGCTTTTGGGTTCCAGATCGATTGTGTGAGCGATGGTGCAGGCAGCCATTGTGTTCAGACGGTTGTGCTCGCCGCGCAACCCGATCTGATCTTCGACTGGCAGGCGCGTGACAGATGAGCCCTGGCGGATAAAGAACTTCGCATTTTCCAGAAATGCGCCATCCTGCCCGGCAGGTAACTGGCTGAATCCGAAGGAGTACAGATGTCCACGGGTTGTGCCTGCCAGAGCCCAGGCGGCGGGGTCATCGCGGCCTAAAACTGTGAAGTCGCCGGCGGACTGGTGTTCAATGACTCTGGCTTTTGCCGCGATATAGTTTGACATGCTTCCATGCCGGTCAAGGTGATTGGGCGTGATATTCAATATCGCGGCGGTATTTGGCGAGGAAGTCATCAGCTCTGATTGAAAACTTGAAATTTCAAGAATAGCCAGATCAGAGGGCTGCATGTCATCCACATAATTAAGCAGCGGATCACCGATGTTTCCACCAACCCAAACACGGCTGTAATGCCGGCCGTGATCTGCCTGGGCCATCCGCCCCAGCAATGTGGTTGTTGTGGTCTTACCCGCCGAACCGGTAATACCAACGCTTCGACAAGGAACCGCATCCATAAAAATCTGTGTGTCATTTGAGAGCGGGATGGCTCTTTGGGTGGCAAGAATAACCAGCGGGTTATCAAGCGGCACCCCGCCCGAAATACATACCAGGTCTGGGCGGGGATCCAGTATCTCGGGTGAGTGCCCGCCCAAAGCCCATTCAATTTGTGCGTTCGCCAGACTTTGCATTTCATTGGCAAGTTGTTCGGCTGAGCGGCGGTCGTTAATCACAACCACGGCCTCATGGCGCGCGAGGTAGCGTGCCAGGGCGATTCCCTGCCGCGCAGCGCCGATAATGACAACCCGTTTTCCTCGCCAATCAATCTGTTTCATATTGTCTGTTAACCTAGGACATTGCCAGTCCAACTGAAATGAGCGCAGCCAGAAGGCTGATTAACCAGAAGCGTTGAACGATTTGAGTTTCGCTCCAACCGAGAAGTTCAAAGTGCAGATGGATGGGCGCCATCTTAAAGAACCGGCGGCCCTTGGTGCGTTTGAAGTAAGCAACCTGGATGACCACGCTCAAGGTTTCACTGACTGGGATGATCGTCACCAGCGGCAGAATTGCCCATTGTCCAGTCATCAAAGCCACGACCGCGATGGCAGCACCGAGCGCCAGCGAACCGGTATCACCCATGAATAACTGGGCTGGGTGAACGTTAAACCACAGAAATCCAAACAGGGCTCCCACCAGGGTGAAAGAAAACTGCGCCAGAAAATTTTGGCCCTGGATCAGGGCAATTGCGCCGTAGGCCGCAAGAATGGTCACAGATATCAGCCCTGCCAGACCATCGAGCCCATCCGTGAAGTTAACTGCGTTTGATTCGGCAACAATAATGAAGGCGGCTATCGGAACATACCACCATCCCAGGTCGACATACGTTTGAATGCCTGGAATATACAGGTCATTGCCGCCCAGCGCGATTTTGAGCGAATAAGCCACCACGCCAGCGATGACCCATTGCAGCAAAAACTTGGTGCGCGCACGCATTCCGTTGCCTTTACGCTTGCCGCGAATGCCTTCCCAGTCATCCATGGCGCCTAAAATGCCAAAAGCCAGCATGGTGATCAGTGGAATGAAGATGGATTTACCAATCAGTTTAAAACCGATTAAAGCAGCCGCATTAAGCAGAACCGTCAGCAATAGCACTGGCAAAATGATCATAACGCCGCCCATGGTGGGGGTGCCCATTTTGACCATGTGTTTACCGGGCTCTTCAACGCGAATCAGTTTTCCAATCTTGAAGTGGCGCAGAACACGCAGGAGAGGTCCTCCCCAGATGACGGTTAACAAGAAGCTCAGACCGGCCAAACTGACTGCCAGAGTCGTAAAGTTAATCATTCGACCTCGAGGGCGGCAACGATTCGTTCCATGTGCAGGCCGTGCGAACCTTTAATCAAAACTGCGTCTCCAGAAGTCAGGTGATCTTTTAACCATGCCACAATTTTGTTCTCATCTTCGTATTCGATCACCGAAGATTTTTTCATTCCAGATTTGAGGGCGGCTTCAGCGATCAAGTGCCCCCGGACGCCATACGTTACCAGAATACTGGCTACCTGTGCGGCGCGTATGCCCACTTTTTCATGGCCCTCGCGCTCGTATTGGCCCAATTCCAGCATATCCCCGAGCACCGCGATTTTTCTGCCCTGCAATTCCTCCAGAAGATTGAGCGCTGCCAGGCTGGATTCAGGCGATGCGTTGTAGGTGTCATCAATGATCAGCGCGCCGCTTTCTGATCGAACTGCGGAAAGACGCAGTTGCGCCTGACTTTCCTGAAGCCCCCGGATAATTTCATCCCAGGTCAGCCCCTCTACCAGCCCAACCGCGGCTGCGCGTAAAACGGTTTCGACAGAGTGTCGCCCAATCATCGGTACATGCAGATGTAATGTCTCGTTTTTATAATGCATCCGCAAACGGATACCTTCCAGGCCGTTACTGTTGACATCATCAGCCCAAAGATCAGCTTCGGATGTTATCCCGTAATAAAATACCCGGCTTTTTGTTCGCGATTTCATGGGGCGGATAAAGGGATCGTCATAATTAAGAATGGCAATCCCTTCCGGGGCGGGTGGCAGGGCTTCAACAAGCTCGCCCTTTCCAGCCGCGATGATTTCCTGCGAACCGGCTCGTTCCGCATGTACGGTGCCAATATTTGTGAGCACGCCCACCTGTGGAAGCGCAATATCACAAAGCTGCTTGATTTCTCCCGGCACATAAAAGCCCATTTCCAAGACTGCGCGCTGGTGTCCGGGGGTTAATCTCAAAACACTCAAAGGCAAACCGATTTCATTATTCAAGTTCGCCATGCTTTTTAGCGTTATGTAGCGCTGGCTCAAAACCTGGGCGATGGCTTCCTTGGTCGTGGATTTACCGACACTTCCTGTAATGCCAATTACCCGAAGCTGCGGCAGCTTTCGCCGCCAAAAAGCGGCAATTTTTTGCAGGGCGGCCACCGTATTGTCAACCAGGAAGCATACCCTTACAGCTTGCTGTGTGGGAAGAATCGGGTAGTTTTTAGCATCCTCAGATGTGCTGCGGAGATCGATTTTTACGATCGTGGCATTATGATTAATATCGTGTTCGATGAGGGCCGCAACAGCCCCATTTTCAAAAGCCTGCATGACAAACGAATGCCCATCGACTTTTTCGCCTGGAATGGCTACAAATAACCCACCGGGGATAACCTGGCGTGAGTCAATCGCTGCCTCTGAAATGATCACGGGGGTCATCTCAGGGCGGTAATTGGTCAAGGCTTCGGTTACATCGGCGAGCGTCAGCATTTATTTATTGTCCTAACAGTTGTTTGCGGATATCATCTGGCGGAATGTCCATCAATACCACCAGTTTCTGAACCACGTCATGGAAGATTGGCGAGGCTACATACGATGCCCAGTCGGATTTCAACGGGCGTTCCATCCAGACAAATACCATGAACTTTGGATCATCCACCGGCCCCCAACCCATAAATGATTGGTTGGTTAGATTGGGGTCATAAACACCATCTGGGCCAGGGATGGAAGCTGTGCCAGTTTTTCCAGCGATGCGATAACCCTTTACATTCGCCAGAGATTGGCCAGCTTGCAAGGCATCTGCCAGCATATTGCTGACTGTTCGGGCGGACTGAGGGGAGATGGGTGTTCCCAGAATCTGCGTGGGGGTGATGTGTTCACTGCCATTGCTGACCATCGCATAAACCACATGCGGATAAACCATTTTTCCGTCATTTGCCAGCGCTGTGGCGGCTGTCATCATTTGAATTGGGCTGACCGATACACCCTGTCCAAACGAGTTTGTACCCAGGTCAACCTTGCTCCAATCCGTATCGGCTGGATCTTTCAAGTGGCCGATGGCCTCATTGGAAAGATCAATATTGGTAGCGTAGCCGATACCAAACCGGCGCATGTAGGTGTAAAACGTGTTCTGGCCCATCAGGTCAGCCAGCCGCGCCATACAAACGTTCAGCGAATGTTGCAGGCAGCCAACCATATCTTGAACGCCCCAGGCGTTGTGATCCCAATTGACGATGTTCACACCGCCGATTGGATAGAAACCCGTGTCGAGATAGGTGCTTGACGGTACGACCCGACCGCTGTCAATCGCGGCGGACATCGTTAGAATTTTGAAAATCGAGCCTGGTTCAAACTGCACTGAGACAGCGCGGTTGAATTCTCCGGCGGTTTTGTAAATCTCTCCAAATTTTGTGTAATCGTTTAAGTCCATTTGCGGTGTGGAAGCCATTGCCAGAATAGCGCCGGTGCGCGGATCCATCACCACGATTGTGCCAGCCGTAGCGCCGGTATCCTGAACGCCTTTTTTAAGCTCGGTTTCCACCATTGACTGGATGTCGCGGTCGATGGTCAAAATCAAATCAGCGCCCGAGGGGTTTTTCGGCATTTCTGTGATCAAGTTCGGATCTTTTGGCACCAATACCTGTTTGGGAACCCCTGCCAGCAGGGAATCATATTTCTGTTCTATGCCGTAATTGCCCTGATTATTCAGGTTGACAAAACCGATCACGTTCGAAGCCAGAGATTTATCCGGGTAGGATCGGATCTGATGTGCATAAAATCCAAGTCCTGCCAGGCTCGGGTCGCCATCGTTTCGATATTTATCTTTCATCAGGCTCTGTAGATCCTTCAATTGTTTGGTTTTGTCAGCATCTACATACTGATCTATCACCCGGTAAACGGCTCCGGCCGGCGGGTTGGTGAGAAGGTCCAGAATTTCTTTATAATCCTTGCCAAGCACTGTGTTCAAGGTCATTGCGACGGTGTTGGCGTTCTTGACATCCTTTAGCGTGATGCCAACCTCATAAACCACTTTATTGCCGGCCAGCATGTGCATGTGTTGATCAAAAATCTTCCCACGTTCGGATGGAAGAGTTTCGTATTGCCACATGATTTCCTTGCCCCAAGTTCGAAAGGAGTCTGCTTCCTTGCTATTCTGAATCCGGACAACCTGGATGACAATGGCAAGAGCACCCAGCACAAAGAAAAAAGCTATTAAATTGGCCCGGCTCTGGAAACTTTTCATTTTGGTCAATGCTCCTGTGCCAGCGGCAAAGAGGCTGTTTCGATTTGCCTGGTCAGCCAACTGGACAATGACTCGGAAAAATCAGATGAAAGACTCAGATCGGTGTTTTCAGTTGGAGGGGTGACGGTTGTCATATCTTGCTGCGGAAAATAGCCTGGCACGGTAATGTAACCAATATCTTCATTTTTTATCGGAACATATCCCGCGGCCAAAGCACGAGCTTGCAGCGAATCATTTGAGAGCAGTGTGGCGATTTGCGTTTGCAGGTCAGCATTCGTGTTTTGACCCACAGAGATATCATCTTGCAGCGTTTGAATTTCACGCCCGGCGATGACCGTGCGGGAAACAACATTCAAGTACAAGCCGCCAACAGTGCCTACCAAAATCATCAGGGCAAGAAATGCTGTGATCCACTGTTTTTGAAATCGCAGCGGTATATCCTGGTACTGGCGCAGGGTGCCAACAGCCTCGGCAACGGCCTGATACGCTTTTGACCCGGGTTTTGTTTCGGGTTGTGGCTGGGGTTTTGGGGTTTTCAATTCAGCGAGTATAGTCATAGTTTTTCAGCGATCCGTAATTTTGCGCTTCTTGCTCGAGAGTTGATTTGCATTTCATCATCGCTTGCCACGATTGGCTTGCGGTTGATTTCTTTGATAATTGCTTTGTGGCCGCAGGTGCAAATTGGTTGTCGTGGTGGACAAATACAATCCACACTTTCACGGCGGAAATATTCTTTGACAATTCGGTCTTCCAGTGAATGGAAGGAGATGACAGCCAACCTGCCGCCTGGTTTGAGAAGTTCCACTGCCGTAGGGATCACCGCTTCAATTGATTCGAGCTCATGATTGACTTCGATCCGTAAAGCTTGAAAAGTGCGTGTGGCGGGATGAATGCGTTCTTTCTTGCCAATATTTTTCAAGATCAGGTTGGCTAATTCACCAGTGGTGTAAATGGGCCGATTGTTCACGATGACGCGGGCGATTTTTCGCGAAAGTCTTTCTTCGCCATAGCGGAAAATGATATCGGCAAGCTCATCTTCCGGGAGTGTATTGACCAGGTCGGCTGCGGATTGAGCTGCATCCGGGGTAAAACGCATATCCAGGGGCCCATCCTTCAAGAAGGAAAAACCTCTTTCTGCAGTATCAATCTGCATGGATGAGACCCCAAAATCAAGAAGGATCCCATCCACTGCCTTCCAACCAATTTTTTCGGCTTCAGTTCTCATTTCAACATAAGAAGCCTGTACGATGTGAACCCGCTTTCCAAAAGTGGCCAACCTGTTGCGGGCTAGTGTGAGCGCCTGTGGATCGAGATCAAACCCGATCAATTCACCATCCGGAGCGCTTGTCTGTAAAATTTCAAACGAATGACCACCCGCCCCAAGGGTGCCGTCAATATAACGACCAGTCGGTTTCGGCTGGATTGCGGTTATAATGGTTTTTAAAAGTACTGGTGAGTGTGGTTCTGGAACCATATTATTTGCCAGTGGAGAGATCAATGATGGCGAAGCGTTGAGCATTTGCTTCGGTATCCTGGATTTTCTCCATTTGCAAGGCCCAATCGGCCGGGTTCCAGATTTCAAAATAATCACCTTGCCCAACCAGCGCGGCTTCATTCTTGAGCGCCAAGAATTCGCGCAGGGTTGTTGGCATCAGGATGCGCCCGGCTTTATCAACTTCAATCTGATAAGCATTTGCAAGAACCAGTCGCTTGACCAGGCGCGCAGTTGGATCAGTAATGTTCATCGAACCGAGACGCCCATAAACCAGTTCAAAGTACGACTTCGTCATAACCATCAAGTTGCGGTCAAAACCCTGTGTTACATAAGCCCCATCCCCCAAACCAAAGCGGAACGCAGCCGGAATTGTCAGGCGTCCTTTTTCGTCGAGGGAATGTTGGTACTGGCCTAAGAACATGCGTTCTAACTCTCCTTTAATGTACGAAACGCCGGACTGATAGCCCGGCGCTCCACTTCGTCCCACTTCATCCCATTTTCCTCCATATTCTACACCTTTTGATAGGAGAATTCAAGTAGTACCAATGGATTATCTTTGGGGCTGGAAGATACTTATCTTTCATTAATAATTTAACTGCAAGTTTTTTTTGCTTCAAGCAGGTTTTTGAACTCTTTCGTTATTTACTTGTAAATATCCCGTTTTGTGGAAAGTTGAATTTTATGAATCTCACGCTTCTAGAATCGAATAAATGGAAAGATTACGAGCTGCTTGACAGCGGGAATGGGCAGAAACTGGAGCGGTTTGGGGCCTACCGGTTTGTGCGTCCCGAAGCTCAGGCAATTTGGGAAAAAGCCAGCCCTGATACTGCCTGGCGGGATGTGCATGGAGTCTTTCAGCCAACGAGTGAAGAGAGCGGCGGGCATTGGGCTTTGCGGAAACAGGTTGATGAGAAATGGAGCATGTCTTACGCTGGTATCAAGTTTTGGGCCATGACCACGCCTGGCCGTCACCTGGGGGTTTTCCCCGAGATCGCCGCTCATTGGGATTGGTACTCAGATTTGATTGAAAAAGCAGGCCGGCCAGTCAAAGTTCTTAACCTTTTTGGCTATACCGGTCTGGCATCCTTGATGGCAGCCAGAGCCGGTGCACAGGTGACTCATCTGGATGCCTCTAAAAAATCGGTGACATGGGCCCGCGAGAATCAGATTCTTTCAGACCTGGAACAAAAACCCATCAGGTGGATTGTGGATGACGCTTTGAGTTTTGTTGAACGCGAGGGGCGCCGGGGTGTTAAATATGATGGCATCATTCTCGACCCGCCTAAGTTTGGCCGCGGGCCGAAGGGCGAGGTGTGGGAGGTCTATGACTCGCTTCCTTCTCTTTTGACAGCCTGTCAGGTGGTGTTGAGCGATACTCCCCTGTTTGTGGCGTTGACAGTTTATGCGGTGCGCGCCTCAGGAGTTCATCTCTATCAGGCTGTTAGTGAAATGATGAGCCAGTTCAAAGGCGAGACAGACGCGGGTGAACTGGTGATGCGCGAAAAAAGCGCCGGGCGCT
>CAIWAX010000111.1 GCA_903910795.1 uncultured Anaerolineae bacterium | reverse complement strand
CGAAAAGGCTTCCGTCCAGTACATCATTGACGGCAAGCAGTCCATGACCGTCTTCAAGGATGTCCGCACCCTGGTGAAGGATGCCATCACCGCCGCAGTTACCATGCTGGGCGGCGGCACCCCCAAGAGCACCAACACCTACAACAACGGCAAGATTGATGTTCCTGCCGCCCCGTCCGCAGTTGTGACCGTTGACAAGAGCAATGTTAAGGCCGCTCTGGTTGACTCTGGTTACTACAAAGACAGCGACTTCACCGGTCTGTCTGGCGCCGCCGCTGCTGCAACCACCGCTCCTGCTGCCTCTGGCTCTTTCGTTGGCGAAAAACTTGTGGCCCCCGATTGCAATTACGGCGGCAATATCAAGTCGATTGAAGCGACTGATCAGTACACCGTCACCTTCAACTTCTGCGCGCCTGATCCCGCCTTTATTGCCAAGATCGCCTCGGTTGAAGCCTTCGATATCTACAGCGAAGCCAACCTGAAGGCGACCGGTGGCGATGTAGCCAAGGTCAATGCAGCCCCAATTGGTACCGGCCCTTACATTGTTAAGGAATGGGTACGCGGCGACCACATCACTTTCGCCCCGAACCCCACCTACTTTGGTGACAAAGCCGCCAACACCACCTTCACCTTGAAGTGGAATAAGGAAGCGGCCGCTCGCTTGCTCGATCTGCAGGCTGGCAACACCACCGGTATCGTTGAAGTCACCGCGGATGACCTGGCCACCATCAAGGCTGATCCCAACCTGGCCCTGGCTCCCCGCAAGCTGAATGACTTCCTGTACATGGGTATCAATAATACCTTTGCGCCCTTCGACAACGAAAAAGTTCGCCAGGCTTTCGCGATGGCGATTAACAAGCAGAAAATTGTTGACGACTTCTACGCCCCCGGTTCCGTGGCTGCCACCCAGTTCGTTCAGGCTGGTGTGAATCCCGGTTATACCCAGGGTTATAAGGGCACCACGTACGATGCGGCTAAGGCCAAGCAGATGCTGGTGGATGCCAAGTTCGATTTCAGCAAGGAATATACTCTTTCCTATGCCGAGCGCACCCGCCCGTATTTCCCACAACCCACCAAGATCGTCCAGGCCATTCAGGCTCAGTTTGCCACCATCGGTGTCAAGATCAAGCTTGAACAGGAAGAATGGGCCAAGTACCTCCCAGAAGTTCAGCAAGGCAAGAAAGAACTCTTCATGCTCGGTTGGGGTGAAGATTACCCGGATGCGACCGACTGGTACGATGTTTTCCTGGCCGGCACCAGCAAGAACTTTGGCACCCCCTACCCCGATATGCCTCCGCTGATCAAACAGGCTGCCCAGTTGGGTGATCCGGCTGCCCGCCAGAAGATCTATGATCAGCTCAACGTGTTGTATGATCAGCACGTCCCGATGGTCGTAATCGCGCATGGTACTACCAACCTGGCCTTCCTGGCTTCCGCCCAGAATGTCGTGATTGGGCCGTATAACGAAAACTTCCCGTATATGAAGAGCGCTGATGGAAATGTGGTCTTTGAACAGGATGGCGAACCCGTCTCCATGATGTGCGCCGATGAAACTGACGGCAACTCCTTCCGTGCCTGCGAGCTGGTCTTCAGCAAACTGTACCGCTTCGAATGGGGAACTGCCAACCCGGTGCCTGACCTGGCTGAAAAGTGCGTTCCCAATGCGGATGCCACCTCCTACGTCTGCACCCTCAAGAAGGGCGTAACCTTCTCGGATGGCACTGCTTTCTCTGCCAACGATGTGGTTGCCAGCTTCAGCGCCGGCTATGACTACAAGAGCCCACTGCGCAAGGGCAATACCGGCACCTACCAGTACTTCAAGGATCTGCTGGGTGGCAAGGTTCTCAACCAGCCCGCTCAGTAATCAGTAATTTCTTAACAGTGAATGGGGCAAGGATTTCCTTGCCCCATTCATTTCATCCATCTTCTTCTGGAGTGCAGGATGTTACAATTCTTAGTCCGAAGATTGTTATTAGTTTTGCCGGTGCTGGTGGGGATATTGTTTGTCACTTTTGCGATCACGCGCATGGTACCGGGTGATCCTTGTTTTGTGATGCTCGGTGAAAAAGCAACCGTAGAATCTTGTAAAGATTTTAATGTTCGTTTCGGATTGGACAAAAGCATTCCCGAACAGTTCGTGCGCTATGTCACCAATCTCGCGCAGGGTGATTTTGGCAACTCGCTGAAAGACCACCGGCCGATCACCACTGTCATCTCAGAACGATTGCCCATGACCATCGAGTTGACTATCTTGGCCATGCTTTTTTCTTCTACCATTGGAATTATTATGGGCGTGATTGCCGCGCTCAACCGCAACAGTTTTATCGATACGCTGACCATGCTGGGTGCCAACATGGGTGTCAGCATGCCGATCTTCTGGCTGGGGCTGCTTCTGGCCTATTTTTTTGCGCTGGTTTTGAAGGGTACCCCTTTTGCCTTGCCGCCCACTGGTCGTTTGTCGGCCGCCATGTCCATGGTGCCGCTCGCCAAAGCCTGGGGTATCACTGATCCGGGTGGGGTGCGCGGGTTCTTTCTGGCCTTGCTTTCCAATTCTGCCATCCTCAACGGGCTTTTGACAGGGAATTACGCCCTGACTCTGGATGCGCTGAAACATCTCATCCTGCCATCCCTGGCAGTTGGCACGGTTTCACTGTCGGTTATAGCACGCATGACCCGCTCTGCCTTACTTGAAGTGCTTGGACAGGATTACATCCGCACGGCCCGCGCCAAAGGGCTGAAATATGGCACTGTGATCAGGAAACATGCCCTGCGCAATGCTCTGATCCCGATTGTTACGATCATAGGTATTCAGACAGGCGGGTTGCTCTCCGGTGCGGTACTGACTGAAACGATTTTCTCCCTTCCGGGCGTGGGTTCGCGCATGGTGGACGCCATCCTGGGGCGGGATTACCCGGTCGTGCAGGGGTTTTCGGTGGTTATTGCCTTGATTTTTGTTTTTTCCAATTTAATTGTGGATGCTTCCTACGCTTACCTCGATCCGCGCGTCAGGGTGAAATAATATGAGCGAAAACAATGTTCCTGTGCTCTCTGCAGATGCAATGCACGAGCGCGATAACCCGTATGTCTTGATGGGAAAACGTATTTTCCAGCATCGCTCGGCGCAATTGGGGATGTTTTTGCTGGGAGTGTTGATTTTTTGCGCAATTTTTGCGCAGCAGATCGCGCCCTTTGATCCGCTCATCCAGCTTGATAATGTCAAGCGCCGTTCGACACCCTGCATCCATCTCTTTGGCTGCCCAGCAGATCAACCCGAACATATTATGGGGATCGATGGAAATAGCCGCGATTTGTTCTCGCGCATTATTTATGGCTCAAGATTATCCCTGCAGATCGGTATTGCAACCGTCAGTTTTGCTATTTTGCTGGGTGGTTTATTGGGAGCCGTCGCCGGGTTTGTTGGTGGTTGGCTGGATGATGTGATCATGCGCACGCTGGATGTTTTAATGGCTTTTCCAAGCCTGCTCCTGGCGATCGCGATTGTTTCAGTGTTAGGCCCCGGATTGATCAACGCTTTGCTGGCGATTGCGATTGTGGATATCCCAATCTTTGCGCGCGTGGTGCGCGCCAGCGTATTATCAGTCAAGGAACTGGATTATGTCATGGCCTCTAAGGCCCAGGGTGCTTCGGACTTGCGAGTTCTGGTCACCCGCATTATGCCGAATGCACTGACTCCTTTGATCGTACAGGGTACCCTTGGGATTGCTTCAGCCATCCTGAGCGCCGCCGCCCTCAGTTTTCTCGGGTTGGGCGCTGAGTTTCCAACGCCTGAGTGGGGGTTGATGTTGGGTGAGGAACGTAACAGTGTTTTTAACGCACCGTTCCTTGTATTTCTGCCTGGCATGGCTATTATGCTGACAGTTCTATCCTTTAATCTGATCGGTGATGGCCTGCGTGATGTTTTGGATCCACGCTTGGTGCATGGCGGTTAGACTTTAGATTCTTGGCAGTATATAAAACAGGGCGGCCTTTTGGCCGCTCTGTTTTATTAATGGGCTCTTTCGTAATTGGCGGAAAAAAACTAAACACGATGGACACCAGGTACACAATGGGTATCAAACCTCGTTGTGTGTTATGGATTGGCGAGGATGCCCTGGGCAGTGTTGATATCGTTGTGGATCTGGGCCACCAGCGCTTCCACGGATGTGAATTTTTGTTCAGCGCGCAGCCGTTCTACAAATTCTAGGGTCAGCGTTTGGCCGTAAAGATCGGCAGCGAAATCGAGCAGATGGGCCTCCACCCGCGGTAAAACCTGTTCTGTTGGCGTTGTAAATGTTGGACGCAGCCCAATATTTACAACCGCACGGATTTTTTTCCCTTCGAGGCTGGCCCAGCAGGCGTAAACGCCGTTGAGTGGCACGGCTTTACAGGCGGGAAACTCGATGTTGGCAGTCGGAATGCCAATCGTCCTGCCGCGCGCATCGCCGGGTATGACCGGGCCAGTCATGGAATAATACCTGCCTAATTTTTCGGCTGCCAGACGGACTGCTCCTTCTGCGACAGTTTGCCGTATCAAGGTGGATGAAATGATGGCATTATCAAATTTGACCGGCGCCAGGGTTCTGACCTGGTAACTCAGCTCCTGCCCCAATTGCGTCAGACGGTCTAGATTTCCGGCGCGGTTTCTGCCCAGGGCGAAATCATGACCGGTCAGCAGTTGTTTCAGGCCCAGGTGGTGTTTGAGATCAGCCATGAAGTCCTCTGCGCTGTGTTCAGCCAGTTGGCGGGTGAACTCCATGCTGATGACAGCATCCACTCCCAGTCTGAAAAGGATATCGGCGCGCTCTTCCGGGGTAGTCAGGCAGCGAATATCACGGCCTGCCAGCACCAGGGCCGGATGGGGGTTAAAAGTAAGCACAACGGCAGGCGCGCCGCTTGCGTGGGCACCTGCCGTCAATTGGTGAATAATTTCCTGGTGGCCGCGGTGAACGCCGTCAAAAACGCCAATCGTGAGCCAAGCGTCACTCAGGTGAACATTATCCAGAGAAGGGTAAAGTTCGCGCATTCAGTATCCCTGTCCTTTTATTGAGGCCAGAGGTTGGTTAGCCACAAACTGTTAGCCACGGGCTAATTATGAATAAAAGACTTTCTTGGGCTGCCATTCGCTGGTGGTGGTATCCAGTTCCATCAGTGCAACCAGCTCGCCGGCCATACTGACCCCGCGCACCAGGTTGTTGATGCCGGGTTTGTCGGCGGGGTTGGCGGGCATGCGGTGCCCATGCTTGACATTATCAACGGTATCTGGATCCAGTTCAATGGCAGGCCAGTCGCCCAGGGCTTCCGCCGCGGGGATAAGGTATTGATACCAGTTCCCGGCGCGGAAGGCTTCCTGCAGTTTGCGCAAGGGGGTCGCATCCCGCAGGCTGAAACGTCCGCTCTTGGTGCGGCGCAGTCCCACCAGATACCCACCACAGCCAAGCACATTGCCCATGTCGTTTGCCAGGGATCGGACATAAGTACCAGAGGAGCAATGTACATCCACTACCACTTCCGGAGGCGCCCATTCGAGAACTTCGAGATGATAGACATTGATTTTGCGCGGAGCCAGTTCCACTTCCTCACCCTTGCGTGCCATGTCATAGGCCCGGCGGCCACGGACTTTCACAGCCGAATAAGGGGGTGGTGTTTGCTCAATTTCGCCGACGAACTGCTTGAGTGTAGATTCAAACTGTGCTTCGGTTACATTGAAAGGCGTATTGGTTTGCTGCGTAAACCGTCCATCTGCATCAAAGGTGTCAGTGGAAGCTCCCATACGGATAATGGCCTGGTAGCGCTTATCAGAGGCTGAAACGTATTCACTAAGACGAACAGCCGGGCCGACAAGGATCACAAGGACGCCGGAAGCACGTGGGTCAAGGGTGCCGGTATGACCAGCGCGGCGAATGCCAGTGCCAAACCTGACTGCATTTACCACATCGTGAGAAGTCATGCCGATCGGTTTGTCGATGACGAGAACTCCGGAGATTGCGTTTTTTAATTCTTGATTATCCATAATATTCTCCTGTTCCCCCTAAAGATTGAGCATTTCCCGCGTGACTTGTAAAACACGCGATTGAATTTCATCCAGACTGCCGGAAATATCTGCCCCGGCGGCCGCTTTATGCCCGCCACCGCCAAAATGGCTGGCAACTTTTGATACATCGATCCCTGGTTGGAGGGCACGCCAGGAGATTTTTACTGTGCCACGTTGTTCAACAAATATCATGCCAACCGCGTGATCTTCAATTGCTGAAATGATATTGATCAGGTCTGCATCGTCGTTTCCGCCGTATCCAGCCAGTTTGCGATCAGAAATCCGCATGGTAGCGTAGACGATGCCATCCAGGGTTTTCAAACTTGAAAGCCCGGCGCCCCAATAACGCGCAGCCGAGAAAGAGCGGCTGACAAGCGCGCGGGTATACAGGTCGGGCAGATTGATGCCCGTCTCCATGAGCAGTGCTGCCTGGCGCAGGGCATCTGGGGTGGTATTGGATGTTCGAAAGCCGAGCGTATCTGTGATGATGCCAGTGGCGAGGTTGGCCGCCACATCCTGAGTGATTGTAAGTCCCCACAATGGCAGGTGCGATGTCAAAACCGCAGACGTGGCTACAGTATCTGGCTCAACCAGATTTATCACGCCAAATTTTTCATTGGTAATGTGGTGGTCAATATTGATGTCAGGCTTTCGATAATTTTCGAACTGTTTCCCTGTGCGTTTAAAATCGGCACAATCAACCGTGATAAACAAATCCGGCTGGCCTTGCGGCTCTTTATTGATCAGGTCACTGCCAGGCAGGTGACGGAAGGAAGCAGGGAGACCATCGTTAAGCACCAATTGGACTTTTTTTCCTGCCTGTTTGAGCGCAAGACCCAGACCAAGTGTTGCACCGATGGCATCACCATCCGGACGCACATGGGAAACGATCAAAATGTTGTTCGCAGAGGCTATTTTGGCATTAATTTCTGCGTCAATATCATTCATACTTGCTTGAGACTCCTCATTACGTTTTACCATAAAGACCAGGATTTTTCTACAATAGATTTAAATCTCTGGCGCGGTCAGCTTGAGGGAAAATGTGGTTACGTCGATTTTTTTTCTTCGCGCAGTTGCGCCAGGATTTTTTCAATATGGTCGGCGTTCTCAGGGGTTGGATCCCAGTGAAAACGCAAGCGCGGAAATGCGCGCAATTCTACGCGAGCACTGAGCGCGCGGCGTAAAAACCCGCTGGCGCTTTCCATTCCCTGTACAATTTCAGCGGCGCGGGTTTTTCCCTCCACCGCCGAAACGTAAACATCGGCATAGGCAAGCTCCCGATCCACGCGCACATCAGTTACATAGACATTGTGCAAACGCGGGTCGCTGATCTCTTTGACCAGCAAATCCGAAATTTCTTCGCGGATACGGTCAGCAATTTTTTGTAAACGAACACCTGATGGCATAGTTAATTTTTAATTTCCAAATTTACTTGTAAAGCGTTGAATTTATAGAGAACAGGCAAATTCAAACCTGTTCTTAGGTCTAACCGTTCTTCTCTAATGTGTAACATTCAAGAGTGTCACCAATCAGAACGTCGTTGAAGTTTTTAAGACCAATACCGCACTCAAAACCAGCGCGTACTTCGCGTACATCATCTTTTTCATGCCTGAGGGAAGCCACCTCGCCTTCAAAGACGGTGTCAGATCCGCGCAACAGGCGGATTTTTGCATTGCGGCGAAGTTCGCCTTCCAATACCCGGCAACCAGCCACTTTGCCGATCTTGGAAACTGGGAAGATCGCCAGAACCTGGGCTTTTCCGACATGCCTTTCAGTAAATTCAGGCTCAAGCATACCCTTCAGGGCTTTTTGGATATCCTCAGTTAGGCGGTAGATAATATCGTATAGCCGGATTGAAACGGCTTCAGATTCAGCCAATCTACGGGCGGTTACTTCAGCTTGAACGTTGAAACCCAGCAGGATGGCCTTGGATGCCGAAGCCAGCATAACATCATTTTCACCGATGTTGCCAGTTTCTGCATAAAGAACTTTGATGGCAATTTCTGTACTGTTGTCTTTGGCGAGTTCGTTGATCTCTTTGACGATCGGCTCAAGCGAACCCTGGACATCAGCTTTCAAGATCAGACGAAGTTCTTTCAATTCGCCAGCTTTAAAGCGTGCAAACAAGTCTTCCAGTGACATTTTGGCCGTGGCAGTCTGATTTTTCATTGCATCATGCCGGGTTATGACTATTTCGCGAGCAACACGTTCGTTTTCCACAACTTCAAAAATTTCACCAGCGGATGGCACAACATTCATGCCCAATACTGAGACAGGTATGGATGGGCCAGCCTTTTGGACGGGTTTTCCTCGATAATCATACATGGCTTTGATGCGGCCCTGGGAAAGCCCCGCCACAACCACGGCGCCATTTTTTAGGGTACCATTTTGCACCAACAGGCTGGCCATTACGCCTTTGGTTTTGTCAACTTCGGCTTCGATCACGGTGCCGATGACTTTGCCTAGCGGGTTGGCGCGAATTTCAAGGCTGTCCGCCACCAGCAGGATCGATGCCAGAAGGTCCGTGATCCCGATTTTTTGCTTGGCAGAAACAGGGACAACAATGGTATTACCGCCCCATTCATCGGGAATTAATTCCAGCTCGGCAAGTTGATGCTTTACCCGATCCTGGTTGGCGTTTGGTTTATCAATCTTGTTGAGGGCTACAATGATCGGAACACGGGCGGCCTTTGCGTGCGCAATAGCTTCACGAGTCTGCGGCATTACACCGTCATCTGCCGCGACCACCAACACCACAATATCTGCGCCCTGGGCGCCGCGTGCGCGCATGGCAGTAAATGCCGCATGGCCGGGTGTATCAAGAAAGGTAATCAGGCGGCCTTCTTTTTCTACCTGATACGCACCAATATGTTGGGTAATACCGCCAGCTTCACCACCGGCTACATTGGTAATGCGGATGGCATCCAGCAAGGAAGTTTTTCCGTGATCAACGTGCCCTAAAATTGTTACCACAGGTGGGCGATTGACCAGGTCAGATGTTTTTTCATTCGCGATTTTTTGCCGCCACAGCGGAATTTCCCCAACTTCTTTTTGCGCTTCCACTACCTGTTGTTCAGGAAAGGCTTCAAACCCAAATTCAGAAGCTACGATCGCGGCTGTGTCATAATCAATGGTTTGATTAATGGATGCCATTACGCCGTTCAGCATTAATTTCTTAATCGCGTCAATTGGGCTGATGCCCAGTTTCTGTGCCAGATCGCGAACGCCAATCGCAATCGGAATCTCGATTTTCTTTTCACTCATCAGGATGCCTCCAACATTGAAATACGCAGCTTGCTGGGTAACGATCCTAGTGAGCGTATTACACGTTCACATGGGTCTTCTGTCAGGCTTGCGCATCTGTATTTCCAGTTCCCGCCCGGGGTTCGGCGGGTTCTTCCGGCAAGCTGGACATAAATTTTTCCAGTCTTTGCCGATCTTCGGGCGAAAGAGCGACTTTCAAGCTGCTTGAAAGCCCGCCCTTCAAGCCTCGTTCCCAACAAGACCGGAGATTGTGCAAATAGGCACCCCGGCCATTCATCTTCCCAGTCGGGTCGATGAACACCCCGTCTGGCTGCCGTACAACGCGAGTCAAAGTTCGTTTGGCCAGCACTGTACGACAACCGACACAGGTTCGTTGAGGAACATGTTTAGGTCTGGCAGGTTTCCCGGCCATGTTACCAGTCTTCACCGGTCCAATCAACATCACCGCGCTTGTGTTTCTTGCGGCCAACTACTTCACCGCGATCTTCGTCAAATTGATACTCAACCGACTTCTTGCCCTTCTTGCCCTTCTTGTCCGATTTATCTTCTTCTTCACTTCCAGGGCGGAAGGTTTCTGGACGCAGTTTGAATAATTCCTCAAATGTCGCCTCTCCGGCAGCTTCTTCGGTTGGGGCTGCAGCAGGCACTGGGGCGCCTTCTGCCTGGACAGCTTCGGAAACACCTTCCGGTTGAGTCGGGGCGGTGACTTCCACCACGGTCGATTCCACCTGGTTGACTTCTACTGCTGGAGCCGATTCGACTACTGGAGCGGTTTCGGCTGCAGGAGCAACTTCGACCACGGCGGCGACCTGCGGAGCTTCCAGTTCTTTCTTAAGTTTAACATCGTTGATGGCTTTTTCAATACCCTGCATGGCCTTGGGCCCGATGCCAGACAGCCCCAGAACTTTGTCGGGGTTCAGCTTCATGGCCAGCAGTAAATCGCCAGCCGTGGTGAAATCTGCTTCGGTCAAAATCACAAAAACATGCTCGGGCAGGCCAAGAACATCCAGCGATTGCTCGAATGCTTCGTCTGGAATTTCGGCGCGAGCTTCCGCAAACTTCTCGGAGTTGACCTTGTCTTCAGCGCGCTGTCGTTCGATACTACGGCGTTCCACACGGTCTACAAATTGGGCCAGGGTGGTGTATTCTTCTGGTGTAATCGGGCGGCCTTCGCTCTTTTTTGCCAGAATTTCGCTGATACGGATAATGTTTTCTTTTTCGAAATCGGCAGTCAAACGCATGGAAGGTTCAGACTGCAGGCGTGCCAGGGTATCACTCGTGGCTTCCACCACAGATTTAATATCGATGCGCCAACTGGTTAGCTTGGCTGCCAGACGGGCATTCTGTCCATCACGGCCAATCGCTAGTGAAAGCTGGTCTTCCATAACTACCACGGTGGCGGTTTTTTCGGCTTCGTTTAGGTAAACGCCGCTGACGCGCGCCGGGCTGATGGCCTTGGAAATATAGATGACTGGATCCGGGTTCCATTCGATGATGTCAATCTTTTCATCGTGCAGTTCTTTTACGATGGCCTGGATGCGCATCCCCTTAACACCCACGCAAGCTCCCACAGGATCGACGCCTGCCTGGGTGGCTGAAACGGCCACTTTGGCCCGCTGGCCCGGTTCACGCGCAATGGCGCGAATTTCAACAATGCCGTGATAGATTTCCGGTACTTCATTTTCTAACAAACGCCGCAAAAAGTTGCGATGCGCCCGTGAAAGTATGATCTGAGGTCCGCGTGAGCCATCCTTTACTTCCATGATGATCGCGCGCAAACGGTCGTGAACGCGGAATTTCTCGCCGGGGATGCGCTGATTGGCAGGCATAACCCCTTCGGCTTTCATATCCAGGCCAACAGTGGTTGTTTGTGGATTGCTGGCCTGAACCACCCCGCTGACGATTTCACCTAACTGGCGTTCAAAATATTGCATTTGTGCGGAACGTTCTGCCTCACGAATGCGCTGTTGGATTACCTGGCGGGCTGTTTGTGCTGCGACCCGTCCGAAATTTGCTGGTGTGGATTCGACAATGGCCATATCGCCCAACTGGATCGTTGGGTTTATCTTGCGAGCATTCTGAAGTGATACTTCAGTGCGCTCATCTTGAACATCCTCGACCACTTCTTTTTCGGCAAACACCATTACTTTGCCGGTTTCTGGGTCGACTTTTGCCTCAACATGCTGGGCGCTTGAAGCGTTGACAGCACGGCGATAAGCTGACACCATGGCCGATTCCAGTGCTCCAAGGATCACTTCCTTGGGTAATTGTTTTTCTTCCAGCACTTCGTTGAACGCCAGGTTA
This sequence comes from uncultured Anaerolineae bacterium, assembly GCA_903910795.1. Lineage (GTDB taxonomy): Bacteria > Chloroflexota > Anaerolineae > Anaerolineales > Villigracilaceae > UBA5195. Next base: position 15,975 of record CAIWAX010000111.1, on the reverse strand, counting down.
AACTCATTTTTCATCTTACACGAACTCCAGATTGAATATTTCTCGGATACTGATAGCGTTGGATTTTCTCATGCGCTGCCGCCACCGTCTTTGACGTATTACAAACGAAAAAGTGGGGGGCTCCCACTTTTCAGCGCTTGCGGTATTGAAGTTTCTCAATTATTTTAGCACAAAGTCAATGAAACTGCAAGAAGCGAACCTAAATTGTAACTACTCACGGGTTGTATACTTTTGGGCAAGAACCTATCCTCGCTAAGAACACACGATTTGCTTGGCAAATCGCACCGGAACGCAAGTGCAGGTGTGCGTGTCCATTCATTGCGTGCTACCGCACGCGCCGCTTCCATTCTTCTTTCATCTGCAGCTCACGGGGCGACTCACTGGATTGCAGGGCCAGGAAATCAGTCAGCAGGCGGTTAAAATTGGATGGATCGTCGAGCATGGGGAAGTGGGCGGATTGTTCAAAAACAATGGTGTGCATGTTTTCCGGCATTCCGGATCTATCGAGGTTCGGCAGGCTGATCGCGGGGTCATTTTGGCCGTAAACCAACAGGCATGGCGTGTTTAGACTGGTGACCCGGTGCAGCAGGTCAAATAAATCAGGTGAATTAAACGATGCCGCCAGCGACAGCGGGTCAGCCTTGAGGCCATCTGTGCGGGCCGGTTCGGCTGTCGCGTCCCTGGTCAACAGCCAGTCAGTCAGCTCTTGCAAAGCGCTGTTGCGCAGCCGGTTGTGAATGGCGGCCTGATCGAAGGGAAGCTCGACAGCCATGATGCGGTCTACAACGGTTGGGTAGCGCATTGCGAAGAGAATGCCCACCAGCGCGCCCAGGCCGTGCCCGACGATGGCTACTTTACCCATGCCGAGTTCATGTAAAAATTGATCCAGCAGGGAGACTTGTTTATCCAGCCCGTAGAGGCTGGTGTTGCGGGCGGTATCGCCAAAGCCCCACAGGTCAAGGGCATAGGCGCGAAAGCCGGTGGAAGCGGTTTGCATGGCGGGCACCCAATAGCGCCAGGAGCCCACCCAGCCGTGCAGAAAGATGATCGGGCGTCCACGCCCAATCACCTCATAGTGCACTATCCCGCCGTCTAACAGGATCGCGCTCATAACCTGTTTTCCTATCCAATAACCAGGATTATCATTGTTTTCCGTATTTTGCCAGGATGGCTTTTACCCGCTCAGTCAATTGATCGGGCGCGAATGGCTTTAGCAGATATTCTTCCGCTCCCGCCGCCAGACCCTGTTCAATCTCGTTTTCCTGGCCTTTGGCAGACAGAAAGACAACCGGAATGTGAGAAATTTCCGGGTCAGCCTTGACTTTTTTGCAGGCATCATAGCCTGTCATCTTTGGCATGCGTACATCAAACATTGCCAGATCCGGGCGATTTAACTTGATTAAATCGTAGCCTTCCAGTCCATTGCTACCTGTAATGACTTCGTGTCCCGCAAACCTTAAGGTAAAAGCGATCAATTCGCGGATATCAGGTTCATCTTCTGCCACAACTATTTTTGCCATGTTCACTCCTCAGTTTTGGGGGCTGCCTTCGGCAGGGTGAAGGAAAACGTACTTCCCTGACCCGGTACACCCTTGCTTTTCATCCAGATTTTCCCGTGGTGCATGTCAACCAGGTTTTTCACAATAGACAGCCCCAACCCGGTTCCGGGTGTGGCCAGTACCATGGGATCTTCGCCACGGTAGAAACGTTCAAAAATGCGCTCCTGCTGTTCAGGCGAGACGCCGATGCCGGAATCAATTACATCCACTTCCACGTCACCGTTGGTCTGGTGCAGCGTCATTTTGATATTCCCGTTGGCGGGCGTGTAATTGTAAGCATTATCCATCAAGTTTCCAAGAATCTGGCGCAGCCGTTCTGGATCTGCCAGAACACCCGGCAACTCACTATCGGCTTCCAGCTCGATTTCTATCGGTTTTTTCTCTTTTTGGGCGCGGCGCCGCAAATCGGCCACCACTTCGCTGGCAGCTTCTTGCAGGTCGAGCGGCCGGATGGATAACACCACCCGTTCGGCCGCAATTTTTGAAACATCCAGTAAGTCATTCACCAGAATATTCAAGCGCTCAGTATTGCTTTTGACGATGTCGAGGAAGTGAGCCTGATTTTCGTTCATGACGCCTGCGGCCCCCATCAACAGCAGGTCTACATAACCGCGGATGGAGGTCATCGGCGTGCGTAGTTCGTGGCTGACGGTTGCCACAAATTCGGACTTTAGTCTGTCCACTTCGACTTCCCGGGTGATGTCCCGGAAGACGGAAACTGTTCCCAGGAACTCGTTGCGCCAGATGACTGGGGCCAGGTGAATTAGCGCCACGCGGCCATTATCCAGGTTGATCTGCTCCGCGTACATTTCTCCAACCGTTTTGCCGAAAACGCTGTTGCCGGAGTTACTGGACCATTCCTTGACGGTCTGGATCCAGGTCTGGCTGGCCGATTTGCTTTGCAAACCGTTGAACAGCCCGGCGAAGTTTTCCAGAGGCTGGCCCTGCATCTGTGCTTCTGTTACATCCAGGATGCGTTCCACGGAGGCATTTACAAAGGTGATGTGGTTGGATGGATCCGTAACCAGGATACCGTCTGCCACAGCTTCCAGGATGGCGGTCTGGCGGCGGGCTTCCATCTGCTGCTGGCGCAGCAACGACCCCAGACGTTCGGCTTGTTCACGGATTAACTGGTAGAGTTGGGCATTATTGATGGCGATGGCTACCTGTGAACCGATTGCCGTTACCATTTCCAGGGCTTCATTCCCGAAATAACTGGTTTTGTGGTGAAAAACATTGATGGTGCCGATCACATCTTCGCCAACAACCAGAGGTACCACCAGGGCGCTGCGGTGTTTTTCGGGGTTCTGGGTCATCAGCCAGCGCGAATCCTGGTGCAGGTCGTTTACAAGCACCGGCTGTCGGAATTTGACTGCCCAGCCCGAAAGCCCTTCGCCGACTTTGAAGGTGCGTTGGTCTGTAGTATTTGCTGATCTCAATTCGCCGTTGCCTTCTATGGCATCGTAGCCAACCCGGTAGTGCAGTTTGTTGTCGCTGTCCTGCAGCATCATGATCGAGCTTTGCTCGGCGCCAATGGCATCGCTGAGCAGGGCCAGGGTGCGGTTGAGGGCCCGATCCAGATCCAGGCTGGCGGTGACTTCGGTCAGGATGCGCAGCAACGTCTCTGTGTTATGCTGTTCATGTTCAAGCTGTGCTGTGCGCTCCACCACGCGCTGTTCCAGGGTAGCCGCTAAATTTTGTGTTTCGGCAAACAGACGCGCATTCAAAATGGCAGTAGTGACCTGGTTGGCAAGTGTGCTCAGAATTTGTTGTTCGCTCTGGGTATAAACGCCCACCTGGTAACTTTGCGCTGACAGCGAACCAATCACCCGCCCGCCGGAGATCATGGGCACTGCTACAATGGAATGCGGGGTGCCTTTTTCTCCAATGGTAATGCCACCCTGGCCTTCTGCTTCGCTGGCCTGCATTGTAAGGATGGGCTGGCCGGTCGATATGACCTGGCCGCTCAAACCTTGCCCATACGGCAGCCGCACACCTGTGGTGCGTTTGCCCATATCCATGATATAGGCGCCATCCACTTCTCGGGTGGTTTCATCCAGCATAGCGATCACAAAGGCATCCACCTGCATTAATTTGGAGGCGGCTTCGTAAGCGGCGCGGTAAATGTCTTCTGTTTTCAGGCTGGTGCCAATAGCAGAAGAGGCCTGGTTCAGGATGGCAAGCCGTTCAGCGGTTGCCAGGGTGGATTGGTATAGATCTGCATTTTGCAGCGCGATAGATGCCTGGTTGCCGATGGTGCGGGCCAGCTCGATTTCGGTTGCGTTGAAGCGGCGTAGCTTTTTGCTTTGCAACATGATGGCGTAAAGTTTGTCGCTGCCCTGTCCCGTGCTGGAACCGGGACCCTGTCCGGTGCTGGAACCCACAGGGCCTCCGGTATTACCAAAGGGCAGAATGAGCGCGGATTGGATGTCGATCAGAATGTCTGCCAGGGATGCCAGGTTTGGCTCCTGGGTAATATCCTCAGTTGCGTAAACCGAAAGTGATTCGCGCAAATGGTTCATAACGCGCGAAACCGGCAGGCTGCGTTGAATGTAGGGCCGTCCCGCTTCTTCCGGCAACACGGTTAATAAATAATTCCGGTCGTTTTTGTCGAGCATTAGCAACATGCTGCGATCGACCTGCAGCGCGGCCATCAACTGGTTCGCCATCAGGCTGATGACCTGCTCGCTGCTCAGGGAGCCGCCCAGTTCCGCTGAGAATTTATTGAGCAGGCCCAGGCGCTGCGACCGCTCGGCAAGATCGGCGGCGCGGCGCACAGATTCTTCAAACAGGTTGGCATTGTCGATGGCTACGGCCGCCTGACTGGCAAAGGTGGTGGATAACTGCATGAGTTCATCGGTGTAAAAGTGTGATTCCACTTTTTCCAGCGCCAGCACGCCAATCACCTGGCCTTTTGTAATCAGCGGAATGCCCATCCAGGCCAGGTTGTCCGGTTTCATCAGGGAGGTGAAGCGCGGGTCATTGCTCATATCGTTGACGACAATTGCCTGGCCTGTGCGTATCATCTCATTCAAAAGAACGGAGTCCGCCACGGCAACCGTCAGGCCCTTGCGCTCTTCATTATCGGTAAACCCGCGCGCATCGGCTACCACCATCTTATTCTCTTGCCGCAGCCACAGGATGGCGGTATTGTATGGGATGATGGTTGCCATACGATCCAGCAGGGAAGCGACCAGCTCATCACGCTGCAGGCTGGAGGTCAACGTGGCGGCAACTGCATTCAGCGCCTGGATTTGTCCGCTGCGTTCCTGTGTGGTCTGCATCAGGCGCACGTTTTCAAGCGAGAGCGCCACTTGTTGGTTCAGGGAAAGCAGGATGGCTTCATGTTCAGCCTGGAAAGCGCCCGGAGTGTTGAAGTTATCGAGCACGATGGCACCCAGCCACCGGTCACCAGCCAGGATTGGCATGAGGATGGAAGAAACAGGCAGTCGCCCGCCGGTGGCTTTGCGGTATTTCAACAGGTTTTCTGGCGGCAAGTTGTAATCGGTGACGAAGTTGACTTCGTTCACCCGGTGCACCTGGAGAGCGGTGAAGATGCGTCCCGGCAGCCCTTCGCCCAGGTGATAGGGGATGGCCATCATACTGGCGTCATCCACATAGTTTGAGGCCGCCAGCGGCATCAGCATCTGATTATTGGGTTCCCACTGGAAAACGATACCGGCGTGGGCGGGGTTGATCACATGCAGGGCGCTTTGGAGCAGCGATTTTAAGATATCATCCGGTTTCAAACCGCTTAATTGGCGGCTGAAATCCAGCAGCAGGTTGACTTCTTGCAGTCGCTGCCGTGTTTCGCTCAGCAGGCTGATGTTTTGCAAGATAATCGAGACCTGCCGGCTGATCTGTGCATATACTTGCCGGTCTTCAACCGATAACACCGACATGGGCTCGGTATCGATGGCCATAACGGCTGCGATGGGTTTGTTGTTGATCATAACCGGGAAGCAAAAGAAAGATTTCGCGCGCAGACTCGTCAGGAAGGGCGTGTCATACCAGGTTTCGTCTTCTTCCAGGTTTTCGCAGACAATGGTATCGCCTGTCTGCAGGCAGGTGCGCAGCGGGTTGCGCTGGCCAAAAGATGTCTCGGGATTGATGCCGCTGGGCAGGTTGCCGATGGTCTGAACAATGTGCGGGCCATCGGGTGTTTCGCGGGCCACAAGCGTGATTGACATATCAAAACTGGTCAGAATCTGTTCGCCCAGTGTCACCAGGGCCGTTTTTGAGTCGATTTGCCGGCTGATGGCCTCCGTTACTTGCAGGCTGGCGCGGGTATGGTGAGCGCGCTGCACCAACTCGCTGAGCGCCAGGGTCAGATCGAGATCCTTGTGTAGTGAGGCTGGCAGGCTGCTCTGGCTAAAATTGACCAGGTTTTTCTGCCGGTCGACTTCCCGGTTCAGATTGTCGATTTGCATTCTGTAATTCTGGATACTTAAACCGCTGGTAATGGTCAGCGCAGCCTGGGTGGCGAAGACTTCCAGCGTTTCCAGCGCGATCCGATCGGGCCGCTGGCCGTCCCGCGGATCATCCACACTGATCAATCCCAACGGATTGAGATTGTTGTCATAGATGGGTATCAGTAAAATATCATCCGGGTCCCACTCGTTGGGCTTGTGTTCCGATTTGGCCATGGTTTTCACAAACTGCACATCGGCTGGAATGACAGGTGCCTGGTCAATCGGGATGAAGTATAGATTCCCGATCTCAAATTCATTTTTCATCAACTGGGCTACGCTGGTCCAATGCTGTTGATGAGCCTGCATTTTAGCAAAAGTAGGCTCATCGATACCCGCAGACACGATGCGCGTCAGCAGGTCAGTTTTGGGATCGTACAGGCTGACCAGCACAACGTTAAAGGGGGTAGCTTTCTGGATGCCCTGGGCAATAGAGCCCATGGCGCTGACCAGTGTGTCATCGATGCGCAAATTCTTGGAAGTTTCAAACAATTGCATCAGGGTGTCTGCACGGCGGCGGAATAGCTCTGTGCGGCTCTGCTGGTCAGACAGGCGCAGGGCGTTTTCGATCGACAGGGTTGCCTGTACGCCGATATTCCTGATCATTTCGATGGTAACGGTATCAAAAGCGGATTCTTCTCCGGGATTATCCAAAACACTGTGGAGTTCAATCATCCCGACTGTGTTGCCCTGGTAACTGATCGGGCATACCAGTATCGATGCCACTCCAGCGTGCGGGGCGGCCTCTCCAGTGGGATTGGTGATCAAGCGGGGTTCGTTGGATGCAAGAGATGCGAGCGATTTAACGGTTGGCTCAAACCAGGTTTCGGCGGGAGTGTGTCCCATACGGAACATGATCGTCCTGACTTCTTCCCCGGGAATTTCCTGTTCGAACAGCGAAACCGCTCCGCATTTGGCCCCGCTGGCTGCCAGGCATTCATCGTACACAATGTGGGTCAGTTCTTTCAGGTTGGAGGTTGAGTTCAATTCGCGGGAGATGCGATTCATGACAGTCAAGTTCTCCGCCTGTCTGCGCAGACTTTGATCTGTCTCTCCGGCGTGACGGGCGCTGTGGATGGCAATCGCAAGTTGGCCAGCGATGGTTGCGGCGATCTGAAGATCATCTGTGCTGAAATAATCCTCTTTCAGCACGCCAAGCATCATTTCACCGATGCCCTTGCCATCTACTACCAGCGGCAGTACCAGGCTTGAAACCAGGTTCAAACGGCGGACGATGGCGCGATAGAGGGGCAGCACCCTGCGGTCGCGGGTCAGGTTGCCCGAAACAAACGGAAGCTGGCTTCCGGCAACAGTCATGCGGAAGTCGGATGTTTTTACATTAATCCTGGAAAGGGGTTCGATCAATTCGTCCGGCACGCCAAAGGCCGATGGGATGTGCGCCCGCATCATGCCCGCGTTTTCATCCAGCATGAAAATGGCACCGGCATCTGCCTGAAATAGCCTGGCAATTTCTGAAAGCACATCGCGCAGCATGTCATCCTGCTTTTCGGATGAACTGACCAGGTTGGTGATACGCCGCATGGCTTCTACCCGCTGGCTGCGGTATTTTGCCTGCTGTTCTAGCAAGACCTTTTCAAAGATGGTGGCGATCTGTACCGAAACGATATTCAGTACCTGCAAGTTGTCTTTCGACATCGCTGCTTCGCCCTTGCGGTCGTTTGAAAGCTGGATATATCCAAAAAATCGACTGGAGGAGATCAGCGGGATCAGGGTTGTATCATGGATGGAGGCTGCCAGCGCCACAACCTGCAGCCCCATGTCAGCCCAGGCGGGATCCTGGCTGGCGTCCGAGGAGCTCACAATCTTCTGGCTGAGAATATTCTTTTCGAGCAAGCCGTTGGGATTTGCAACTGCCTTATAAACTTTCACAACGTTGGGCGGCAGACCCTGGAAAGGGTTTTGTCCTTCAAGCAGCCGGCGGTGTTCGTCATACAACAAAATACCTATAAATTCGAAATTAAATAAATTCGAAAGCCCGCTTATCATGCGAATCAGCAAATCGTTCAGATCATCCAGCGAGCCAATCACCTTTGCCAGATCGGTCAGACCTGTAAGTTGGCTGCGCCAGCGCTGCTGGGTCTCATATAATTCAGCGTTGCGCAGCGCCACGGCAGCCTGTTTGGAGATGATCTGGAGAGTGTGCAGGGCGTGGGTTTCAAAACCGTTGACCGGTAATACGCCCACTTCCAGGGTGCCAACCAACTGGCCGTAGGCCAGCAGCGGCAAACCAATATAAGAACCCATTTGCGGTATGCTGTGGTTGAGTGGGTCAAACAGGTTCTGATTCGAAATTCGCGTATCCTGGATGAATAATTCCTTGCGGCTGGAGATTAGCTGGTTGGCATACTCGCCAAAGACGCTGCTTTTCCCACGCGAATTGTTCCGCAATTCGATGGTGCGGGTTGTTCCCGCTGCGCCTCTCGTGCGATTTCCTGAGGAAATCGCACCGGGAGTATCGTCCAGCCTGAAGGGAATTAACATCTGGGAAGTCTCATCCCAGGCTTTGATTTCCATATAATCTGAAGCGATCAGTCGCTCAACATTTATCAGGATGGCTTCGGCAGTAGCTTCGAGGGTTAGATTCGAGCCAACCGATTCCCCAAAATCAGAAACCAGTTTTAATGAAACACCCGGCAGGGTACCCTGTCGGGCATTGGCGAGTGAGGCGTTGTTGTCTGTGCGCACCAGGGTAATCAGTACACACGGCACCGCTCCAGCCACCCGGTAGGAAACCGCGTGCACCAGCTTGCCGCTGATCGAAAAATAAGACTGACCTTCTAATGCGCAAATTTCAATAAAACCCTGGCTGGGTCGCACCCTGCGACTCAACCTTTCCAGGTTAGGAATTTCCCCCGGTGCCATGTCAAATAATAGTCTGGCATTTTCGCTGATGTCACGGATACGCCCGCCGGTTTCCACCACCAGCAAGGCTTCTTTGTGACTCTCTATTTCTACTGGCTGTGATTGATCTTCGGTATGGATGGACGCCCGGTTGCGTGTGACAATGCGCAAAACGACCCAGATCAGCAGAAAAAAGGCCAATCCAGATAATAATAAGCCAATGCCCAGGTATATTTGTCCTTGCAGCATGGCGGCGTTGCTCCGTTTTAGGGCTTGATATCCTGGCGGCGCGCTTCGGCGGCCAGTTCTGTGATTTCACGAATATCGGAAAAGGATTGTTGGGATGGGGAGACAATGCCAATCGACAGGGTCATGAATGGGAACCGGGCGGTTTGGCCGTCCTTGGCAGGCGCCAGAATAAAACCCTGCTGCCGGTCTATGAAATTGTATTGAGATTTGACTTCTTCAGCGAAACGAGTTTTGAGTTTTTGACGGATGGTCGCGGCTGCGTTCTCGGTGGTGATGATGACAAAATTGTCCCCGCCCGCATGGCCGATAAAGTCATTGGCGCTGCCGTTTTGATCCAACACATCGTTGATCATCATACCGGCGAAGCGCAACACATCATCGCTGGCGACAAAGCCGTAAACATCGTGGAAGGCATCAAAATCGTTGATGCGGATATCCAACAAGGCCCAACCCGTATCGCGGATAATGCGGCGAAGCTGCTCCTCGATCAGACGCCCGGCTGGCAGCCCAGAGCGTGGGTCGGTGAGACTCTCGCGTTCAGAGCGGCGTATGGCGCCCTGAACGCGCAGTTTCAATTCTTCGATGTCAAAAGGTTTGGTGATGTAATCATCCGCGCCCAGTTCCAGACCCTGCAGCCGGTCGCTGCGCTCATCTTTTTGGGTCAGAAAAATGACCGGGATGTGGCTTGTGCGCATATTGGTGCGCAGCCTGCGGCAAACCTCATACCCGTCAATATCGGGCAGCATGATATCGAGGATGACCAGATGAGGCAGGGCATGGCGGGTTTTTTCCAGGGCTTCGGAACCCCTCAGGGCCGTGTCAACGTCATAACCCAGGCCCGTGAAATAAACCTTCAACATGAATGAAATATCAGTATCATCTTCGGTGACCAAAAGACGGGCTTTTCCCATCGCGAGCCTCCTGTCCCGTACGATTTGATTGGCAAATCGGGCCGGGATTATCCAACATAATTGGCGTCCTGCTTCGGATGCACTCCCGTGCGATTTGCTTAGCAAATCGGCAAATCGCACCAGGGTTACCATCCCGTGCAAAAACCGGGATTACTATCAGGCGCATAGTTTTCGTTTGTACAAGTGCTGCTTGTTGCAGTTACTTCAGATGTAAGACGGTGCAACCATTTTTGCCATTCGAGCGTAATTCTCATGCCCGTGCAGAAACCGGGATTATCATTTACGCTGGGCCAGCTTTAAATTACAAATCAACGGAGCCGGGCATTTTTTAGCACCGCCGTCAACTAATAATATATCATTTTATGTCCCAGCCAGCATTACAGAACCATCACGCACTTGCGTTCATATTCACATTTTTAGTGGCGGAGGGTTCCTGTTTGCCAGGAGGAAATAAATCAAGGGTAGGAGCAGCCGGGATTACCATCCCGTGCAGAAGCCGGGATTACCATCCCGTGCGAAAGCCGGGATTACCATCCCGTGCGGAAGCCGGGATTACCAGGATTCAATGTCTTTCGTTCCGCGCCGTGAATACAGGTGTTTGTGTAGTTGAGAGTTGCGCAATTTGTGATGATCGCTGTCTTCAAATTTTACATCCCGATCGATCACTCTGCGGTCTTTGGAAGCCACCAGGACAACATCCGATTCAATCATGCGGGCCGGGTAGATGATCATGCCAGCCCCGATGCGGCAGTTATGACCAACCGCCCCGCCTAAAACCGGCCGGTTGGAATTTTTCAATTCATCGTGCCCATCCACGGCTTTAATGGGAGCCGGGATTAAATTATAATCTGTAAAAGTGGTGCCTGCTCCGAGGAATGTATTTCGCCCAACCACACACATTTGCAGGCAGGTGTTCTGGGCGACCATGGAATTTTCCATGATGGTGGTCATGAACAGCGCCGCGCGAAACGGCAAAAAAGTGCCGTCGCCCACAACAGAGAGCATCAATTGCACTCCTTGCGAGACATTGACGTTGTTCCCAATAATGCAGTTTTCAATCACAGCGCCCGCCCCAACAGTGACATTATCTCCGATGCTGGTCGGCCCATGGATGACGGCATGCGGGTCGATGACACAGTTCTTCCCGATAGTGACCAATTTTGAGCAGCCCAGCAACTGCCGGCCCTCATAGACTGCAGTGGCGATCAATTCCAACTTGAAACCGAGGTCGGTCTTCAAGCGGTTTTCAAAACGTACCCCTCGTGCGAAAAGCCCAAACACGCCGTCCGCGATAAAAATATGTGCCCAGCAGTCAATTGCAATCATGGCACGCATTGGTACCTGGTACACCAGGTCACCGCGCTCCCCGGCCATGTAAGATGGCACGTGATAATAACCGACTTCGCGGGCCTGCATATCAATCACCAGCGGGTCGGGATCGGCTTCAAGCCCATTCGGGTAATACCACAGGTCTGCCAGATACAGGTTGCCAGCCGGGGTATAGGAAGTCGAGAGCGGCAGTGCGTGTTCCCGAAAAGCCAGATCGTCAATTGAAAAAGCTGCCCGCGAGGGATGCTTCCGTTGTTTCGCTTGCCGGATGAATTCGTTGATATAGAATTCATCAAAAAACAGGTTGTCGCGATAGACCAGCATGGCTTCGTGTTCAAATGGCAGGCGGCCGTTGGGCGCGATTTCAATCTCACGGGTGGTGTATGGGGCCAGTAAATCCCTTTGCCATAACCACAGAGGTACATTTTGGATGCGCAAATCACGCGCTGGTTCGTTAAACGGGGGAATAGGCCTGGGCGCCTGTAAAATGACTTTTAACATGGCTCAAACCATTGGAACCTTTTCAATAATCAGTGTGCAGGTCAGGTCGCCCCTGGCGATGCAGTTACCTTCTTCTACATTATAGAACTTGCCGCCGCTCATCCAATGCAGGCCTTCTTGCAACAGGCCGACTGCCATCTGGCAGGCTGGATTTTCAGAGTGGCGCTGCCAGCATATCGGGCACCTTTCAATTTCCCAGAGTATTAACTTGCCTTTATCTTCCAGCCTGACCCGTTGATCGGTATAGTTGTTAAAAATATCAGCCAGCGCGCTGGTTCCGATCTTTAATTTTGATTTCAGAGGCAGAAGCCGAAAGGCCAGGTCGGTCAGCCCAAAGGGTGCACCAAATTCGCGCAGTATGTGTTGGAAGGAGGCTCTGCCGATTCGCAGCGCCACGCCTCGCCCGCCGTGCGGGCCGTAAAAATCTTCTAATGCGCCCTGCAGGCGGCTGACCTTTTCAAATGAAAAATTCAAGTTCTGCTGATTGGCCGGGTAATGATCGATAAACTCAGGAAGTCCGGCCAGATTCAAGACTGCGTTTACCCCGTTTCGGCCAAGAATCTCTTCCGTTCCCATTAAAATGATTCGCCCCATACGATCTGGATAAAAGTAATTATTGGCTGGATTATCCATGCCAGTGTGATTAGCCGATTTGCCAGGCAAATCGTCAATCGAACCGGGATTATCCATCAGGCAGGCATCTCTTCTTGATCAAGGAATGTTTTTAGATTTTCCATACACTCTTGCGCGGTATCGAGCATTACGAAATGCTGGGCGTTCGGCCAGCGCAGAATTTTGGCATGCGGTACCCCGGCCTTGAGCGTTTGCCATTCGCGCGGGTTGACAATGTTGTCCCGGTCGCCGAACATTCCCATGACCGGGATTTTGAGCTGCGGGAGCATGGGGCGCAAATCTGTGCGCCGCAGCGAGGCAATACTGAGCAGGAAAGATTCAACCGTGGTGCTGGTCAGGTCGCGGTCCATCATGGACGCAAAATCCGGACTGGAGCAAATGTATGGGGAAGCGATCTTCATGGCTCCGCGAAAAATGCCCATTCTTTCAAATAAAATGCGCGCGATAGAGCGATATCCCGCCAGTTTTAAAGGCAGCGCCAGCGAGGAACCGACAATTGGCGAGCCAATCACCACCGATTTGCTTACCCGTTCAGGGTACTGGATTGCTACCGACAGGCTGACTGTGCCGCCCATGCTATGCCCCACCAGCGGAGCCCGCGCAATGCCAAGTTGATCCATGAACTGGTTGACCAGGGTGACAAAATCTTGCAGCGCGTAGGTGTCGCGTTTTTTGCCAGATTCGCCGAACCCCCAAAAATCCAGGGCGTAGGTGCGATAATACCGGCCCAGATAGGTCATGGTTTCCTGCCAGAGACCCCAGGAACCCAACCAGCCGTGCAGTAAAATCACCGGACGGCCACGCCCATAAACTTCATAATGAACGATGCCTTGATCTGTGGTTATAGATGACACGGCTGCTTTCTCATCCCGTATGATTTGTGATTTGTGATTTGCTTGGCAAATCGGCAAATCGCAAAGGGATTATCTCAGGAATTTATTTTTCTGTGCTATCAAGGCCTGCCAGAATGCTGTAAAGCAGTTCGAGTAGAACGTTTTTGACGGTTGTTTTTTGGGTTGCGACACAGGGAAGCAGCTTGACTTGTGGAGAAAGGCGCAGGGCGTTCCGCATATCTTCAATATCCCAGGCATCCGGGGCATCTTGTTTGTTGGCTGCGACAACATAGGGGGTGGGCGCGTAAGCCCGGAAGGTTTCCAGGATGGAGCGACCTTCGCGGAAGGTTTCGGGGCGCGTACTGTCAATCATGACGATAAAACCGAGCATTCCTTCGGATAGAATTTCCCACATGAAATCAAAACGTTTCTGGCCTGGTGTTCCGAATAAATAAAGCACCAGGTCTTCATCCACCGTAATGCGGCCAAAATCCATGGCAACAGTGGTTGCCTGTTTCACAGTGCGTTCGCTGGCGCTGGTAATTTTTCGTTCAGTTGCGACTACATCAATTTCGCTGACAGAACGAATAAATTGAGTTTTGCCTGCGCTAAACGGGCCTGTTACCACCATTTTGACAGTTTGCATAATGACTGTGCCTCAATCCTGGTAGGGGCACAGCAACGCTGTGCCCGGCTATAAATTAAATCGACCGGATGCGCGTGATTAACCGGTTTACCAACGATTTTTGTTCTTCGCGGTTTTGATTATTGGCTGGCTGCGGGCGCGGGCGCTCGATTACAGGGGCGTTATCCTGACGGATCACTTCAACCAGCCCAGCCTGGAGCAGCCCGTACACAATACGCCGGATTTCCAGGTCGCTCATCTTGGTTGCGGTGGCAATTTGTTGGATGGTGTTGCGGGGGTTGATATAAGAAACCACCCGCCATTCTTCCACGCTCAAATTCATCTTTTGCATTGAGGTGCCCGGGCGTTCGATAAATTTGAGTGCCATGTCCAGGCTGGGGATTTCATCCTGAAGCTGCTCCCATTCGCGCAACTGTCGCGCGCCTTCAATGATCAGATTTTCCAGATCAAGGCGCACAGTGATGCGGTCATCGGGCGGCAGCATTTCGTTTTCAAAGCGGAAAATGCCTTCTACCCAGGTGAACAGACGGCGAACAACATCGCTGCAGTAAGCCTGGAGCGCGTTGAGGATGTCATTCTGCGCGATGTACCCCGAATTGATCAGCAGAAGTCCTAATTCCTTGTCACTTAGATGAGAGGCGCGAAGTTGAATGGCTCGCAGTTGACCGGCTGTCAGCCGGTTGGAACGATGCAGGATCGTAGCCAGGTGGTTATCTTCCTGCCCAATTTGCGTATAGGAGAGCTTCCCCTCCCGAAAAGCAATTTTGGCTGTTTCGTTGGGGCCTTCAATCACCAAAGTCCCGGTCTTATGGGCCAGGTTGATAAGGTTCAGTAATTGTGTGACCGTAAAATCACGCAGGTTACCCCGGAGAGCCATTGACCGCCTCGATCCCGTACGCTTTTGCCGATTTGCTAAGCAAATCGCAAACTGGCAAAGCGTGCCTGGATTATCTATGAAAACTACCACGAATAACAGCTAAAAGGATTATACATGCAAGACATACAAGTTGTAAATCCCGTACAAGAGCCGGGATTATCTTACACCGCTGCAATTTTGATTATCTGGCGGAAAAACCAATCCGGGCTGGCTGTTTTTCCCGATTTATTTCAGGGCCTCCAGCATGGCTTTATAGCGCGGCGGTTCTTCCTCGAAAATATAAATAACCGGCGCAACCACCACACCGCTGCCCCCAATCGAACGCAGTTCATTGATGGCAGCGAATAGCTCATCCCGGTGAACAACGATGTGCAAATCATACCAGTTTGGATCGCCGTCACGGTGTATGATGCGGCTGATGGTGGGGCCGTTTAACCCGCCGATTGTTTTTTGGGCAAAGATGCGGGCCGCGATGGCTTCGGGATTTTCTCCGCGCATATTGGCAAAAATGGAAACGTTGTTCTGCGCGCGCAGGTACGCTTCAAAGAATTCGAGCAGTTGGCGGGCCACGGCCAGCGCCTGGGGATTGGTCTTAAGCACGTCGGCGTTGGCTGCCAGCACAGATTGTGAGCGCTGGATGACCCCATCGTTTAGCAGGCGCAGGCGGTTATCCTTGAGGGTCTGGCCGCTGGAAACCAGGTCGGAGATCATATCGGCGTAACCAATGGCCGGGGCGATTTCCAGCGTACCCTCGGCGCTGACGATCGAAAAGGGAATATGGTTGGCATTCAAGAAGCGCGAGGTCAGCTCGGGGAACTTGGTCGCCACCCGGAGGGGGCGCTCAAATTCCACGACTTTACGGTTCAAATCTGCCACATTTTCAACATCCGCCCAATTTTCTGGCACGGCCAGCGCCAGGTAGCACTTGCCGTACCCGAGCGCTTCATGTAGCAGCATGATCTCGCCAATATTGCCGCGGAATTCTTCCAGCACATCCAGCCCGGTGATCCCAAAATCCACACTGCCGTTGCGGATGGAAATGACGATATCTGTGGGGCGCTGATACAACACCGTCAACCCTGGGATGGAAGGGATGGTGGCCTCGT
>CAIWAX010000110.1 GCA_903910795.1 uncultured Anaerolineae bacterium | reverse complement strand
GGTTCCTCGCTGCAATTTTGTCTTTCGCAAAACAAGATTACCATGCTTTGAACCCATTACCACCATCTTTTTGTCTATCAGTTAGCGGAAACTAAAGTGTATAGAAATTCGGGAAATTTCCTGTTAGTGTCATGCCTTCAGGAATAAGTTCCTTTTCGAGCAAGATGCCAAACTGATCCTTCAAACGATCTTGTTCTACTGCTAATTCGATGTTGAACGTTTCTATCCAAGTGAGAATTGTTTTGAAAACAGGATCGCGATCAGAACATTCGCTGGCGAGTTTTTGCAATTTCGTTAAATTTGATTTAATTAAGTTTAGATTTGTAGCTAAATCGGTACTATAGTTTTTAATATTCTTCGCTAAATGATGCGCCTGATCAATATTTTTCTTAGTCTCTGCGATATTTTCAAGCAATTCTATAATTTCCATTATTTCTCCATCTTCAGCTTTCTTCCAGGTTGTTTATATTCTATTGTATATAAGTGACTTTGTCAGAACAACTTCAAATCTTCCAGTTGGCGAAATTTTCGAGTACTTGCAAGCCCACCGGGCCGCTTTTCTCGGTGTGGAACTGCACGGCGAACAGGTTGCCGCGGCCGATGGCGACCGGGAAGCTGCCGCCGTAATCGCTGGTGGCGTAAATCTGGGCCGGGTCATTCGGAAGGGGATAATAGGAATGCACAAAATAAAACTCATCGCCCGGCCGCAAATGCCCCAGAACCGGGTGCGGCTGCGTGACCTCAACCGCGTTCCAGCCCATGTGCGGGATTTTCAGGGCCGGGTCGCTCAACTGGAAGCGCACACAGTTGCCCGGGATCAAATCCAGGCAGGCAGTATCGGATTCCTCGGAATGAGTCATGATGATCTGGCAGCCGATGCAGATGCCCAGCACCGGGTTGCCGCGCCCCACGACTTCCTTGAGGGCGAAATCCAATCCGCGTTCCTTGAGCACGCTCATGGCGGCGCCGGCCGCCCCCACGCCGGGGAAGATGACCCGCCCGGCAGCGCGCACAACCTGCGGGTCGGCGCTGATCTGGTTCTGGATGCCGAGATGGTCAAGTGCGCGTTTGACCGAGGTCAGGTTCCCGGCCTTATAGTCAACAATCGTGATCATGCGGCACCTGTAAAACATTCTTTCAGAGAGATTTTGCCTTCGTACAGCGCGCGCCCGATGATGACGCCCGCCAGCCCGGCTGCGCGCGCTGCCTGGACGTCTGCCAGGCTGGCGACGCCGCCGGAAGCCACCACGCGCAGCTCGCTGTCATTTTGCAGTTCAAGCGCGCTGCTGATGTTGACGCCGTTGCTGATGCCGTCGCGGGCCACATCCGTCAGTACGCACCACTTCAACCCGTGATCGCGGAAGCGGCGGCCAATTTCCTGCACGCTGTAGATGGTCGGTTCCTGCCAGCCCTGGATGCTGACCCGCCCGCCGCGCGCGCCGATATCCCCGGCGATGCGGGCCGCGCCGAATTCTTCCACGGCTTTGCCGATCAGCCCGGGGTTGCGGATGGCGGCGGTGCCCAGGAAGACCCGTTCCACACCCATGCCCAGCACCGCGCGGATGCCGGCTTCATCGCGCAGACCGCCGCCGAATTCAACTTTCAGTCCGGTTTCCAGAATTTTTTCAAGGGCTTTCAGGTTGGCGACCGAATTTTCGTTGAAAGCGCCGCTCAGGTTGATGATGTGCAGCCAGGCGGCGCCTTCCTGCTGCCAGCGTTCGGCCCAGGCGTGTGGATCGTCGCCGTAGGTGGTCTGGCGGTTGGGGTCGCCCTGTGCCAGCCGGACGACTTTGCCGTCGCGCAGGTCGATGGCGGGGAAGATGGTGAAGGAGGGGGCAGGTGTCAGGTGGGTGGGTGTCATGTGTCAGGTTCCAGGTGTCAGGTAAGAAGTGCGGGGTGCGAAGGGAGAGGCGTGGGCGTAAGGTATCAGGTGGTCAGGGTGCCTTTGCTGGAGGGGACGCCGGTGCGGCGCGGGTCGATCTGGGTGGCGGCGTCCAGGGCGCGCGCCAGGGCCTTGAAGAGCGCCTCGGCTTTGTGATGGTCATCGCGGCCGTACAGTACGCGCGCGTGCAGGTTGCTGCGGCTGGTGACGGCAAAGCTCTCCAGGAAGTGCGGGAACAGGCTGGTGGGGATGCCGCCTACCGGGGCCTGTCCCCATTCGGCCTCCACCACGCAGTAGGGCCGCCCGGAGAGATCCACCGCCGCAAAGGCCAGGGTCTCATCCATCGGCACATAAAAGCTGGCCATACGCACAATTCCTTTGCGGTCGCCCAGGGCCTGATCAAAGGCTGCACCCAGCACCAGGGCCACATCTTCCACGGTGTGATGCACATCGATGTGCAGATCGCCCGCAGCCTGCACGTTCAGGTCAAACAGGCCATGCACGGCGATATGGGTCAGCATGTGATCCAGAAAGCCTACGCCGGTGGCGATGCTGTGCTTCCCGCTGCCATCCAATTCCAGTTCGATGGTGATCTGGGTTTCGTTGGTTTTGCGTTCAATTTTTGTATTGCGCATGGGCAAATCCTGTGATAAGGTGTCGGGTATCAGGTATCAGGTGAGAAAGTGCGAGGTGCGGGTGGTAGGGGCACGGCGCGCCCTGCCCGCTTAGCGCGCGCGATGAGCTTGCGAGAGGGCTTGCAGCAGGGCGTCGATCTGCTCGGGGCGGCCAACCGAGATGCGGATGCAGTCTTTCAGCCCGGGTTTGTTGAAGTACCGGATAAAGATGCCGTGCTGGCTGGCCAGGTCGGCCTTGAGTTGGGCGGCATCCCGCCCAATCACCTGGCACAGGATGAAGTTGGAGTGCGAAGGGTAGGGGCGCAGAGAGGGGATGTCCCGCAGCCCGGCCATCAGACGTTCGCGGCCGGCCACCAGCATCGAAACCGTTTCGGTCAGGTAGGCGCTGTCTTCCAGGGCCGCGATGGCGGCCACACTGCCCGCCACGTTGACATTATACGGCTGCTTGGCTTTCCACAGGGTCGGCATGAGCCAGCCCGGGAAGGCGCCGTAACCCACCCGCAGCCCGGCCAGCCCGGCCAGTTTGCTGAAGGTGCGCAGCACGATCAGGTTCTCGCGCCCTGGCACTTCGCGGATGCGGCTAAGTTGCCGGCCCAGGTGTGCAGGGTCGGCAAACTCGATGTAGGCTTCATCCAGCACCACCATGACCGGCAGTTCCAGCAGTTGATCCAGCACCGTATCCGGGATGAGCGAGCCATCCGGGTTGTTGGGCGAGGTTACGAAGAGCAGTTTCGGCTGGTGCTTCTGCACCGCGGCGCGGATGCCGTTCACATCCAGGGCAAAATTGGCCGGATCGCGGTAGACATCGATGACGCGCGCCGCGTTCAGATCGGCGTCAAAGGCGTACATGCCAAAGGTTGGCGGGCAGTTGATGATCGTTTCGCCGGGTGAGAGCAGCACGCGCATGATCAGGTCGATCAGTTCATCCGCGCCCGAACCGGGCAGCAGGTTTTCAGCGGGGGCGCCGCTGAAACCGGATAGCGCGGCGCGCAGGGCGCGGCTCTCCGGGTCCGGGTAGATGTGCGGCCAATCCATCCCGGCCAGGGCCTGGCGGGCGCGCGGCGACATGCCGTAGGGGTTCTCGTTGGCGTCCAGCTTGATGATGTCCTGTGGCGCGCGCCCGATGCGGGCTGAGAGCACCTCAAACGGTTCGATGGGTGTGTAGGCCGGAAGGTCGGCGATGTGGGGCGGGAGAGCAGTGCGAGGGGTCATAAGTCAGGTATCAGGTGTCAGGTGTCAGGTGCGAAGTGCGTGGTGCGGGTGGGTAGGGGCACAGCGGTGCTGTGCCCGTTTTGTTGGGAGCGCGCGAATCAGGGCTTGGTGCGGAGGTCGGCGGAGCGGGCGTGGGCTTCCAGGCCTTCGGCGCGCGCGATGATGGCGGCCAGCGGGGCGATTTCGGCGGTGGTAGCCGGGTTGAGCGCGATCAGGCTGATGATGTGCACAAAGTCCCAGACGTTGAGCGGCGAGGCAAAGCGCGCCGACCCGCCGGTGGGCATGACGTGGCTCGGCCCGGCGATGTAGTCGCCCAGCACTTCAAAGGAATGTTCGCC
>CAIWAX010000109.1 GCA_903910795.1 uncultured Anaerolineae bacterium | reverse complement strand
CTCTCTGGCTGTGCCTGACACGGCACTTCCACGTCTTTCTTGCCGCCTACGAGGCGCTTTTCAATCTCGCTACGGCTTTCTGCGCCCGATCATCCCGGAGGTCTGGACAAGTTCATGAATTGCGGCGACCTGGAGCACGGTTTCGCCCGCGTCCGGTGCGACCACTGTACGCATGAATACCTGCTGGCATTCTCCTGTAAAGGGCGCTGGTTCTGCCCTTCCTGTCACCAGAAGAAGGTGCAGTTTTTTGGCGCGCTGTTGACCGAGACGATCCTGTTTCCGGTGCCGCACCGGCACTTCACATTCACCATCCCCAAGATGACGAAGTCCCTGAGCTTGCCGAAGGGCTGCGCCCGTACTTTCGCTTCAACCGCGACCTACTCAAGGAGTTCTGCCGCCTGACCCACGAGTGCCTGATTGTGTACATGCGCATCGCGCTTGACCTGCCCGACGCCCTCACCATGCAGAAACAGTCCTGATCGAAGGTAAAAGCTGGCGTATGAAAAACAGCCTTCCGGATGCCTGAGCGCACTCCGCCCGCGCGCCGACCGGTCATCCTCCGCGTCGGCGCATTTTCAAACCGGCGCTTTCGCTACACTTTCACGCCGGCGCTCACACGTGTTGTAAAATTGGACATTTCAGGCAAATATTTAAACCGGAAAGCTAGGCTGTAGGCTATTAGGTATTATGTGACTGTTTGGATCAGTCACCACTTGGAATTTTTTACATATTCATTTTTCCCTAAGGCTGGCGACAACCCGCAACCCAATACGAATTCTCGCGCAGAGGCGCAGGGCGCGCGAAGAAGATTCTGTCTGCGGGAGGCATAAACAAATATACGTTCTTCTCAGCGTGCGCCGCGCCTCTGCGCGAGGATTCATTTTTTTGTCAGGTTTTTCCAGATAGATGCGAAGCAAATACGGCGCAGAACGATCTACCAGCCTACCAGTCTGCAGCCTAATCATCTTCGTAGCGAATGTTGGATCAGCGGTTGGCCAATGCGGGCGTCTGAAAGGGCGAAAATCCGAAGTGTTTTTTGTAGCTGTTGGAAAATAGTTGCGGGGTGGAAAATCCGCACTCCATGGCGATTTGTTTGATTTCTCCGGTTCGGTTGCGCGTGGAAGCCTGGATGAGCCGCATGGCCAGCTGCAGGCGTTGCGTCGTGATATAGCGTTTCAGGCTCTGCCCTTGTGTGGCCTGCGCCAGGCGCGAGAGCTGGCGATGCGTCAGGTTGAATGATTGCGCTATGTGTTCGATATTCCATGGGAATGCCGGATTGCCACGAATGGCCTGGTACAATTGTTCCAAACGTGTGTCTGAGCGCAACGAAGTGGGCAACGCCTGGCCATCAGTTGGCTGCAGGTTCAGGCGTCGGGCAAACAGGGCCAGTTCAGACACCAGATTAATGAGGGAGCGTTCCAGTTGCCACGGTGGATTGGTTGAGTAGTTGATTTTGTCGACGGAATAGACGCACAGGGTGTTTGCTTTGTCCAGAAAATCACGATACGCCTGCCAAACCATCGGAGCCTCTTTCCTTGAAAACAACAGCGGGATTAAAAGATCCGTTTCCCGCATCCAGCAATCGTGCTGCACGGTGGGGAAGACATAGCGCGGAACTGGACGAAAATCGAAATGGCAAAACCAAAGGCGCGAGGGTACGTTTAATTGGTGGCGATCAATCGGTGTCGTAGGCGGAATCAGCAAAAAATCCCCTTTTCGCACGCGCCGGCTGTTTTTTCCTGGCAACAGTACGGTTGCTTGCCCCTCGGCCATAAACCAAAGATCCCATGTCAGGTTGATAACCGGAGTTTCGAGCGTTCCTTTGGGGCGAAGCGTTTCCCCGTAATGACTCGCTAAATAGGGGATGCCATTGGGGAGGACGGTGAACAGGCGTGCCTTTGCCATGAAATTCTCCATAAATTCAAGCGGTCAGCCTGCATCGGTGGGTGCTTGCCAGCTAACTGTAGCCGCAGGCGATGACTGCGGCCTGCGACCCCCGGTCGCAACTGCAGTACCGACTGCGACTCATCAACTGTAACTGCGGCCCGCGACCAGCAGTCGCGGCTACAGTGCTCACGACGGGATACAGCGATGCGCAATCAATGTTTTCATTTTGTCCCAAATGTCTATTTTTAGCAATATGAAGTTGTTGCTAAGTTCATCTGGTTGATTGAACATACTGATGACCACACGATGTTTTCTGTTTTCGAATTATCAAAAGGGCTATTCATGAAAACCAAAATTCAAAAAGGAGATTACGCATGAAGAAATCTGAATGTTTGGTAGTTACCGCCTTGGCGGTGTTGCTCGGTTGTGGATCACGCCTGTCGGCTGGAGTTCAGATCTGGACTAGCGATGTCGTCACAGAAGATATGTCCGAGGCCAAAGATATGGTCAAGGAATTGAAGCCCATCAACCTTGTGGGTGCCCGCAATGGCACCTTCTCGGGCAAAGTGGTGGTCGAGTCTTCTAGTGTCATTAAAACCGTGCAGGCTTCCGTAAGCCCGTTGACTAGCAAAGGCGGCACCATTCCCGCTGCGAACGTACAAATTCGCTACGGGCAACCCTGGTATACTTGCACTTTGGATGCCTACACAGCCAGGTTGCTGCCAGTAGGTTTGGACGTTCTGCGGGAGTCACCGGTTGAGACCGCTCTCTATCGGGGCCGGGCCCTGGTCGCGGTGTGGGTAACGGTGAAAGTTCCAAAAGATGCCCAGACGGGCATCTATACCGGCACGGTAACTGTGAATGGCACGACAGTGCCGCTGAACTTGGATGTTCAGAATTGGACCCTGCCCGATCCGCAGGATTACCGGACATGGACCGATATCATTCAATCACCCGACACGTTGGCCATGGAATACAAGGTTCCGCTTTGGTCTGAACAGCATTGGAAGCTGATTGATCACTCGTTTCAACTCCTGAGCCCCAATGGCGGACGCGTGGTGTACATACCACTGCTTTCCCACATGAATTTCGGCAACGAACAGTCCATGGTGCGGTGGATTAAAAAAAGTGATAACCAATACGAATATGACTACACGGTGCTGGATCGATATTTGGATTCGGTCGAGAAAAACCTCGGTAAACCTAAAATCGTGGTCTTTGCGATCTGGGATATCTGCTTATCAGCCGATGCCGTGAGAAGAGGCAACTATCGGAATAGTGACGGGGTCAAGGTTGCGCGTACGGAGTTGCAAGGCAAGGGGCCGCGCGTGACAGCTCTGGACCCTTTGACAAAAGAGGCCAGCATTCTGTACCTGCCCCGTTTCGAGGATCCGGCAAGCAAGGCGCTGTGGCGGTCGATGTTTGCCGAAATTCGCAAGCGAATGGCAAAACGCGGTCTGGAAAACAACATGATGCTGGGCATGACGTCTGATGTCATGCCAAGCAAGGAGGATGTAACTTTTTGGAAGGACGTTTCCGACGATCTGCCATGGGTACATCAATCACATATGGCCATACCTGATTCAGCCGTGGGACCTGGCCGCAAGGGAATGCTCAAGGTTGCGGATGTTGGTTATGCGGCTTTTGGGAGAAGATCATCGTATAATGTGAATCCGGAAAACGGCCGGATGTATGGTTGGAAAAATCCGGTATTGTTAACGCATTTCATGCGATTGGGTCAGATGAGTACTTTTTCACCAATAGACATGCGTGAGATCCTGGCCTTTGACATCACCGGTGGGCACCGTGGTCAGGGGCGGATGGGCGGAGATTATTGGTGGGTGGTGCGAAACAGCAAAGGCGAACGTGCGGGAGCTGTTCCCGCGCTCTATCCGGAAGACACCTGGCACGATATGGATATTGATGATTATTTTCTGGCGCCTGGACCAAATGGGGCCGTGGCGACGGCGCGCTTGGAGTACATGAAAGAGGGGCTGCAAATCTGTGAGGCGCGGATTGCGCTGGAAGATGCCCTGCTGGATGACGAAAAAAAAGCGAAGATTGGCGCGGACCTGGCAAAACGTTGTCAAGAAGCGCTCGATGAGCATCAGCACGCGATGTGGAAGACTATTTGGAACAATGATGAAGACCTCAAAAGCGTGAAAGCCGGGGTAAGTGAGACAATGACTCCAGGCTGGTGGCTGACCCAAATTCTAATTATGAACGGCAAGGTTAATAAAAGTGAGTGCCAGAAAATCTCAGAAAGTGAAATGCGTAAAGGCCGGGCCTGGTATGTCCTCGGTCGGCTGGAACGGGAAAAGAAGCTTTTTGCGCTCGCTGGCGAAGTTGCGGTAAAGCTCAATCTGCCAAAGTAGTGTTTTTGTAATTACCCTAGTAGTCAGAATTCAGTATTCAGGAGTCAGAATAACAAGGAATACCATGCAAACTTCAAAAACTGCCTCGCTTTTCTTGTGCACAATTTTGTTATGTTGCCTTTGCAATAACGTGCTGGGGGTAACGGCCAAAGAGTTTGGCGACAGGATGGTTAACAACCCAAGACTGAAGGCATACTCGGGTGAAATGTTTAGCTGGGCTGCCTCATGGGGCATTGAGGGCTTTCGGCAGGGATATTATGTCAATAACAAGGACAAAGCCTGGCTGGAAGAAGCGAGCCGATATTATGATTTTCTGATTTCAAAAATGGAGAAAGAACCGGACGGCTACCCGGGTTGGGTCGGGCCATATCCTAGCCTGGAACCCGAAATTGGCTCGGTTGTGATTGGAGATGCCAACCTGATCGATCCGATGCTTTCATTTGCTGAGATTGTAATGCAGGACGCG
>CAIWAX010000108.1 GCA_903910795.1 uncultured Anaerolineae bacterium | reverse complement strand
TAAAAAAAGTGGTGAGTCAAAAGTATCTTTAGTATCGCCTGTCAACTTATGGAGAAAATATGACTCAGCAAAATGATTTTAACCTTTCTGGCAAGTCCAGCGAAGAGCTACTGAAAGGTGTGATTGGCACTCTTAGGAATTGACCTGGGTACAAGCTCAGTAAAAACTATGATAATTGATTCCAGGCGGGTCACATTGAGTCAGGGGAAAGCCGATTACGCGGTTATCTTGGCCCAGCCTGGGTGGGCGGAGAGCGATCCTTAAAAATGGTGGCAGGCAGTAGTGATCGCGACCCGCATGGCCCTGGCCCTGCAGCCGCAAGCGACGATCAGCGCGATTGGGCTGAGTGGGCAGATGCATGGCGTGGTATTGGTTAATTCGGATGGAAAGCCGCTGCGCCCGGCCATCCTCTGGCCAGATGCGCGCGCGCAGGATGAGCTAAAAACTTACCAGGCGCTGCCGGCACCGGTCAGGCTCCGCCTGGCCAACCCACTTGTGCCGGGGATGGCGGGGCCGATCTTGGCCTGGGTGGCCCGCCAGGAATCCGATACCTACCAGGCAGCCGCCTCGGCCCTGCAGCCAAAGGACTGGCTGCGCCTGCGGCTGACCGGTGAAACTGCCACCGATCCGAGCGATGCCTCGGCGACGCTGCTGTACGACCTGCTGGCAGATGAATGGGCCGAGGATGTCATTGAAATATTGGGGCTAAAGAGGGAATTGTTCGCAGCGATCCGGCCATCGGATGCGACAGGTGGGGGACTGTCCAAATTTGCTGCCGAAGCGATGAATCTGCCGGCCGGCATACCAGTCGCGATTGGGGCGGGCGATACCGCCGCAGCGGCCGTTGGTACGGGGCTGCTTGAGCCAGGCCAAATCCAGGTGACGATGGGGACAGGCGCCCAGGTGATCCAACTGTACCGCGAACCCCTGGCCGACCCGAATGGACGCGTCCACCTCTATCGCAGCGCGGACAGGGATACCTGGTACGGCATGGCGGCGGTCCAAAATGGCGGGCTGGCGCTCGACTGGGTACGCAGGGCGCTTGGAACGCATTGGGAGGAGCTATATGCCTGCGCAGAAAGGGCCGCGCCAGGGACGGAAGGCCTGGTCTTTCTGCCTTTCTTGGTGCACGAACGCGCGCACCAGCCCAATTCCCAGGCGGGCGGGGCCTTTCTGGGGCTGCGCTCGAGCCACCGGCGTGAGGATATGCTCCAGGCGGCCCTGGAAGGGGTCGCCTTGGGGATCCGAGTGGCTCTCGAGGCCTTACCGGGCGCGGAGATGGCCACCTCGCTGCGTGTTGCGTGGGGTGGCAGTGTCAATCAACTCTGGCGGCAAATGCTGGCCAATGTACTTGGCAGGCAGCTGGTGGCGGTCGATGTGCCGGGCGCTTCAAGCCGGGGGGCGGCCCTGCTGGGCGGGGTTGCCAGCGGAAAATGGGCTACTGTCAGGGAAACTGCTAAAGTAGTCCCACCCACTCAAACTGTGGCAATACCCGACCCGAAAAAAGTTGAGCTCTATGATAAGGTCTTTGCCAAATACCTAAAACTTACTCAGGTTCGCCAGGAAGGCTAATGTTGTACTCAGTAGCTTAGAAAATTGAGGAAAATCTGCAGTGGATTCTCCTAACCGCCCATTGGAGCGGGTATGTTCAAACGTTGCAGTTTTAGGTTCAGATCGTAACGCCCGCCGGAATTCGATCCAGATATGCCTCTAAGGGGCGGATATGGCAGGTTTTGATGGAATGCGTCGGCCACCAATGCTTCTGGGTTTTATGGCTCCTTTTTGACCGGTCGCATATTTTAGGGTTTGGGAGATTATTGCTTTATGTAATTTAGCGTTGGGTGAGGTTTCCCAATTTAGGCTTATCTTTTTGCCTGCAGTATCCAATTTCCTTCAATTTTGAAGATGTAAACAAACTTCCAAAAGTGGCGTGATTGTTTACGGGAATGCCGTAAACAAAAACACCCCTATATGCAGGGGTGTTTGTTTATTTATTGACGGTTCATTCTCTATTTAGTGGGTACAGTCCACGCCGGCCTGAACTTATACCCGTAAATTTGATTTGTACCGCGCTGGAGGGATTGTGATCAGAATATAAGTCTTCTTGACTTCAATAAAAAACCGTCGACGAGAGTGAGGGGGGCACTCTAATCAACGGTAAGTTTATTTTCGTTTATTCTCTGTAATAAGTCAAGCAAATTGAACAGTAATTTGCACCGATTGGAAAATATTCTAGAAAAGGAAAGCCTTCCCCGGCAGCAGACCCCCAACACTGCCGCCCCGGTACGTGCGAAAAACTTTAAGGAAGGTTTTCCCTTTCACCGGGCAGTGTGCCCCTTGAACCTGTCCGGCTCTCCCCCGACCATGATTGCTGGCTGTGTTCAACTTCAATGTTATTATCACGTGTTTCCGGTTGCGTAAGAATGGGCGGAGCATTTCAAAACCTAGACGGATGTACTGACCTTTTGAAAGATATTGATGTGCTGCCTGTTTTCTGCTATCTTTGGGTTACCAATCGAAAAGGAAGATAATATGCAGCCAAGTGGAAAAACCAATGTAATTATCCTGGATGATCATCAGAGCATTGTGGACGGCTATGTCCTGCGCCTCAGCCAGAACCCCAGGATTGAAGTGGCGGCCACCCTCGGGTTTGGAGATGAACTTGAACCTGCCCTGGCAAAATACCTGGCTGATGTTTTAATTTTGGATGTCAGTGTCCCGCTTTCGGCTGATAACCCAACCATTTATCCCATTTTGCATGTCATCCCCAAGCTGTTGCAGCTTTACCCCAAATTGAACATCCTGGTCATTTCCATGTTTGCCGAACGGGGCCTGATCCGTGGAGTGATGGAAGCGGGGGCTAATGGGTATATCCTCAAGGATGACCGCGCCACACTGATCGATCTGGCCAACGTGGTGTTGACGGTTGCCAGCGGGGGCATTCATTTCAGCCAGAAAGCGCACCAACTTTTTCTCAGTTACCAACTCGCACAAAGTGGGGACAACCTCAGCCCCAGGCAGCTGGAAGCGCTTTCCCTGTGCGCATCTTACCCGGATAAGCTGACGACTACCCTGGCGAAAGAAATGTCGATCACCAACTCCACTTTTCGCAACCTGCTCTCCGGCGCCTATGTCAAACTGAACGTCAGCACACGCGCGGCCGCCATCCTGAAAGCTCAGAGTCTGGGGATCATTAGCCCGGTCAGTCCAACCTGGTCGGCAGCGGGCTGACTGGCTGTATTCCCAGAACGTTGAAAATATTCCAGACTGGATTGACGATCTCATTTGCCAGCTCATTTAATATTTGTTGGTTGACGAGTTGTGCGTTTTCCAATATTTTTTGAATGGCCTGATGCCGGTGCAGCAGTTGGTCGACACAATAACTGACCGCGCCGCATTGAATGAGGATTTGCTGGGCTTCTTCCAAGGTATCTGGTTGGGCAATGTTTGCACACAATTCCAGAAAACGCTTTCGGGCAGGGTGGTCGACGATCTGTGCAAATAAGATTGGCAATGGTGCCCGCCTTTGAATCCAATCCGGCCCGGCGGGTTCCGTCATCGCGTCATTCAGATCATCATGGATCTGGATCATTTCCCCATAAAGTTTCCCAAACCGTTTTACATCATTTGTGATCTTTTCCGATGCGCCTCCCAGCAAGGCTCCCAAAAATAAGGCTGTTCCAAAAAACGATGCGCTTTTGTTCTCAACAACCCGCCAATAGGCCGTTTCATCCGTTGGAACCTGGATATCCATGTCCTGACCAACTGCAACGCTTAAGAGCATCTGGTTAGTGCTATGCAGAACATCGAGTTTTTTTATAACCGGGGTATCTGTACGGAGAATTGCTTCCAAACTTGCAATTTGAAATGTCGCCCCCAGGTTGGCGGCTTTGCCATGACCCAGGCGATGGTGTTGGCCGCGTGGATCATGGTCGAGCATGTCATCCAAAAGGATAATGCCGATTTGAGCGCAAGCTATTGCGGCAACGGCGGGGATGGCCTGTTCGTCTATTCCACCTACTGCCAGGCAGGACTTTACCGGCAACTGCCAATGCTTTGGCCGGCAAGTTGCAATGTGTGTGAAGATGGATTGGAATTCGGGCCATGACTTTGTAATCGGGGTATTGGAAACGTATTCCGTAGTTGCTGCATAAATATCCATTTTTCTCCTCGCAAATACCTGGCCGGCGTAATTCCGGCCAGGTATTTTTTGTGTGATTAGTGAATAACGTTCATTTGGGGAGCTGGTGCGCTCCAATCTATCCACGAAAGATTGGTCACCAGAAGCTTCATTTGAGTTGGTTCCAGGTGGGTCAATTTTTCCAGCGTGGGTAGGTAAGTGCTGGTGGATTCAGACGATGTTGACTTGATATTTTTGTAAAAAACTTGCATGTTTGACATTTTCGAAATCTCCTTTTATTGAAATTGATAGAACGGTTGGAAATGCTTGTAAAAACAAACGAGCCTTGCTAGAATGATCTCACCTCCTTTCTTATGATTTGACCCTTGCGCTTTATTCACAAGGAAGTGGGGAATTTAATTTCCCGGACATCCCATGAAATCATTCGCAACGAAGTTTTCCCAGCTTGTCGAGCGGCTTTTGCCCTGGGTTGTGCTGGCTATTATTTTGCTTTTTACGTATGTGAAGTTTTTTGCATATCCCTATGCGGGGTTCAGATGGGATTCAACCGGGCACGTCGCCTACATATTCACAGAAGGAAACGCAGCGATTCCTTTACAAGTTGGCGACCGCCTGCTTCAAGCTGACTCGGTAAGTTGGACAGACTTTGCAAAGGATGAACAAAAACTATTTATCGATGTTCATCCGCGCGGACAGGTGGTGCAATTACGTGTGGAGCGCCTTGGGAAAGAACTTGTTATCCCATGGGTGATGCCGGGATCAAATCTTCAAGAGGTTCTCGATTTGTTGGTTACCCCAGGCTGGTTTGGGTTTATCTTCTGGGTGTTGGGCACTTTGACTTTTTTTAAACTCCGGCCAAAGAATGATCGCTGGCGGTTGTTGCTGGCTTTCAATTACTTGACAGCAGTCTGGCTGACTGTTGGGAGCGGGCTATCCATCCTGCATCTTTGGGAAAGCGCATTTATATTGAGAATTTTCGTATGGATGTGCGTACCGGTATATTTGCATCTGCATTGGGTTTTTCCAAAACCGTTGGGGAGACTTTCACCCCGGATCATCGTGGGCGCATATCTTGTCTGCGCCATTGTGGTGCTCGCTGAAATTTTTCAACTTGTTCCGCAAAGTTTGTATTATCTCGGTTTCTTGCTTTCCATCCTTGGCAGCGTTAGTCTACTGGTTGTACACGCTGTCCGTCAACCAGACGCGCGGATTGAACTGCGTGCGCTGATAAATGTGGCGCTGCTATCCTTTTTACCTACCATTGTGGTCAGTTTGTTGGGCGTTTTCATTACGTTTGACACTGGGGCGAAAGCGCTTGGCGTGGTCAGCCTTCCGCTTCTGCCCTTGGCTTACTTTTATGCCGCGCTGCGGCGCCAGTTTGGGGGAGTTGAGCTAAGATTTAACCGGCTTTTTTCCGGCTATGTTTTTATAATCCTGCTCCTAACTGTGCTTTTGCCATTCCTTATTCTATTGAACTCCTGGATCACAGGTCCCTTGTCAGGTATAGAGATTGGTATCCTGATAATGTTAATCGCGGTGTTGCTCACCGCGTTAGGTTATCGCCCCGTTCAGATATTTTTTAACCGTTATATTTTGGGGGTGTCACTGCCGCCCGAAAATTTGCTTGAGCTTTATTCGGAGCACATCACAACCAGCGCTTCTTTTTCCGAATTGAAGAACATCCTTGAAGCCAAAATTTTGCCGCATCTACATGTTAATCAGTTTGTTTTTGTGCAGGTTGAAAGTGGTTCTGCCCATATACTGCAAACGCTGGGCATGCATGCCGAAAACATCCCAACCCAGGATTCGTTTTCACTTTTGGGTTCAACGGCAGGAAAATATCGTCCAATCGAAACCATCTCGGCGAACGATCCTTTGGCTTGGGTGCGGCTGGCGATTGAATTGAAGGTGGCGGGTGAGCTGGTTGGACTGTGGCTGTTTGGCCGCCGCGACCCCGAAGATTTCTACACTCAAAGAGATATTATCCTGCTGCAATCCCTGGCCAATCAGACCGCCATCGCGCTAAGCAACATTCAGCAGACCCAGCGGGTGCTGGAGATGTACCAGCAGGATATCGGTCAGCGCGAACAGGAGCGCATGCGCCTGGCGCTGGACCTGCACGACAGCGTGCTGAACCAGTTGGCCGTCTTACAGATGCAGCTTGACGACAGCGCCATCACACCCCAGTTTGCGAAGGCTTATGATGAGTTGACCGGCCGCCTGCGCGAGATCGTCCATGATTTGCGCCCTGCCATGCTCAACTACGGGCTAAAACCGGCGTTCGATGAATTGGTGGAAGGCCTGCTTGAGCGTGATGATAACGGGCTGCAAATCAGCCTGGACTTGCAGCCGGATGACAACCGCTACCCGGCGCAGATGGAACAGCACCTCTTTCGCATCGTCCAGGAAGCCTGCGAGAACGCGCTGCGCCACGGGCAGGCGCGCAAAATCAGCATCACAGGGGCCCTGCTGCCCGATGAGATCAACCTGACCATCGCGGACAATGGCACAGGCTTTGATGCAGGCAAGGGCTTTGAACTTTCCGGGCTGCTCGCCCAGAAGCATTTTGGACTGGCCGGTATGTTGGAGCGCGCCCGCATGATTGGCGGGAATGTCAGCATTGACTCTTCGATAGCAACGGGTACATCCGTTTTATTCCATTGGGTTCAGCCCAAGGTTACTTCCGGATAAACCATGTCGTAAATATTCAGTTATTAAGGTTCTGAAAATTGATTCTCGTTATTACTGCCCTGTTTATACATTCTGGGCGACCGGGAATCCATTGGCATCCACTTAAATCTTCTTAATCGTTACTTAAAATATTTAGGAGTACAAAGTGAATAACT
>CAIWAX010000107.1 GCA_903910795.1 uncultured Anaerolineae bacterium | reverse complement strand
GGAAATGTATAAACGGAAGCCAATATGCGTACTCCTGCTGGTTTTGAATGTAAATATTTTTATGGTGATTATTTTCGCGGGCGCTCAGTGGAGGAATGCCGGTTGATACAGGCTTCGGGTGAGAAGTGGAGCGCTGATTTGTGTAAAACCTGTCCGGTTCCAGCCATTGGCCGCGCCAACGCCTGTGAATTTTTGCAAATGCGTGCCAAGGTCACGCGTCCATTTACGGCTGGTTTTATGCGCCGGGTGGAAGTAGCTGCCTTTTGTGAAAAATCCAATAAATCTGTTAAGGAACCGCAAGTTGGCTGCGGTGAGTGCCATCCCCTCCCAAATATATTTGAAGTGAAATAATGACTCTCAACCTTTTGCTTGATCTGGACGATACGCTGATCGATACCAACCTGGATTCTTTCTTGCCAGCTTACTTCAAAAAATTGGCTGGATTCATGGCGAACCGGGTCCCGCCGCAACAATTTGTCCAGGCCTTGATGCGCAGCACCCAGATCATGTATGACAGCAAGCGAGCCGACCGAAGCCTTGAGCAGGTTTTTAGTGATCATTTTTACCCTGCGCTCGGGTTTGAGCAGAACGAACTGGCTGACGCACTAAATCAATTCTATGATGAGGTTTTTCCCACGCTATCTCCGCTGACAGCCCAACGTCCCGAAGCCATCGAATTGGTGGATTGGGCCTTTTCCAAGGGTTGGAAGGTTTCGATCGCCACTGATCCGCTTTTCCCGCGCAAGGCTATCCTTCACCGCCTGAGGTGGGCCGGGCTCGCGCCAGAAAAATACCCGTTCAGCCTGGTTTCGGACTTTCATCATTTCCATTTTGCTAAAAAATCCCTGGCTTTTTATCCCGAATTCTTGGCGCGCCTGGAATGGCAGGATGAACCGGTTCTGATGGTGGGAGACAGCCTTGAACGGGATATTATGCCCTCACAACAGGTTGGTTTGCCGGTTTTTTGGCTGAAGCCGAAGGAATTCGCTCGCCATGATGGTTTGCCACAGGGTGGATTTTCTGAATTGCGAAACTTCCTTGAAACAGCAGATCCTGCCTCCCTCAAGGTAAACTATTCTTCACCAGCCGCTGCTTTACAATTTTTGCAGGCCACACCCGCGGCCATTCATGCCCTTATGCAGACCAATCCGATGGAAAGCTGGAAGAACCATCCCGCTATGGATGAATGGTCTTTACTGGAAATTCTGTGTCATCTGCGCGATGTGGATGCCGAGGTAAACCTTCCACGTGTGGAGGCTATCCTTCACGAAGAGAATGCCTTTATTAACGGCCAACCGACCGATCAATGGTCCCTGGAGCGTAATTATGCAGGGCAGGATGCTGTCTCTTCCTTTGAACGTTTTATCGTTGAGCGTATGAAGCTGGTTGAACTGTTGGCTGGAATTTCACCTGCTGAGTGGGTACGTCACGCGCGACATTCTTTCTTGGGCCCAACCACTCTACGCGAGCTGGTTGAATTTATGGTTGACCACGACCGTCTTCATATCCGCCAGGCTTCCGCTGCGCTTAAATAACAGTTACTATTTCAGATAAAAAATGAAAAAGTGCGAGAGATTTTATGTTTCCTCGCGCTTTCTCATTTTTTCATTTATCGATTCTACTCAAATCCCTGGCATTTAAATTTATCCAATGACTGTTTCAAAAGGTCAACAGCCATGCCATCCTGGGGAGTGTATACCTTCCAGGCAAAAGCTCTGTCACCGCACTGCCATGCTGCGACCAGCCCATAAGGTAGCAGGGCGGTGACTGTGGAAATCGGTTGTGTGGTAACGGAAATGTTGCCAACAGTTAAATTTTCTGCGCTTCCCTGAAAGCTTTCACTGCCTGTCAGGATGCCATGCAAACTGGTCTGTGGATTAAATGTTGTTTCGCTGGCAGACCAGTTTATCTCGATAAACAAATTTGAACTGTAGCCAAAGATAATTCCACTATTGTAAGTACTTGAAACCGGTGGCTGGTGAGTGCTGCCCTGATCGATCAGGTAAATATCCTGAGGATGCCCAATGCAGAAATTGTATTCGCAAAAGAGATTATTGATCGAGCTTTGCGTGGGTGTTGGTGCAGATGTAGGGATTGGAATGGCAGTCTCAGTAGGGATGGCGGCCAGGGTGGCGTTAACTGACTGGCGAATTGGGATCTCAGGATCTGGGGAAGGGGTGGCATTACAAGCGCTCAAAACCAACCCCAGTATTACAGTGACGATTGCTAATTGGTTGAAGATGGTGAATTGCCTTTTGATTAAATTTCTAATACCCATTAAGGAACTCCGGCGTTTTTTGTTTGATGGTATCGATTCATCAATTTCCTGCATCATATCATCTTAATTCTGAGCAGACAGTTCAGTATGATTAATAAAAATTAAAAATTAAAGCCCTGCGTGGTTTGATCACCACGCAGGGCTGGAAATACCTCGGGATAAGACCTATTCTTCGAGGGTTGAAAGATCACCTTCTGGCAGGCCCTGGGCGCGGGCCTTCAGGACGCGCCGCATGATCTTGCCGGAGCGGGTCTTG
>CAIWAX010000106.1 GCA_903910795.1 uncultured Anaerolineae bacterium | reverse complement strand
CTGCCATCGCAAAAATTCGGGGTGAAGTAGACTTCCTTCACGTCCATCGCTTTCAGGAACGTGTTGTAATGATTGGTCCATTCAGGGCCGAAACCGGTTGCGCCCGAATCGACAAAGACGCCAAACCTCTTATAGACCTGTGACTTGGACGGGGAGGAGTAATTCACATCGACCTTCTCGATCAGGAAGGGAGAAGGAACCTTGCCCGGTCCAGTGGCGATCGCGATGGAATCGTACACATAGGTCAGTGGCGAGTTCTCCGTTCCCGAAGCCGCCGGTTGCCCGTCAATCGTCACGGCATAAGTCAGGCTCGTGCCGTTGCGGGTGATAGTCATCTTGGCGGTGTGCGCGGTGGTTCCGCAGTCCAGCGACGCTCCTGGCGTGCGTGCCTGCAATGCGATGGTCCCGGCCATCGTCGGCCCGTAAGTCATCGTGGCGGCACGGGTCGGTTTGTTGAGTTCGGGAGCCGTTCCCACTCGATAAAGATTTGTACCGGCCTTGCTGGTCAGCCCGGGGTTGGTGGCGGCAT
This sequence comes from uncultured Anaerolineae bacterium, assembly GCA_903910795.1. GTDB lineage: Bacteria > Chloroflexota > Anaerolineae > Anaerolineales > Villigracilaceae > UBA5195. The sequence continues at coordinate 1,082 of CAIWAX010000106.1, read as the reverse complement.
AGTAGCCAAAATCATCCACCCGGTTGCAGACATCGTTATCGCCGATCCCCACCGGCGGTGCGGTGGGCGTGCCTCTGGAATCCAGGATTCCGAGACGCAGCAAACCCTCCTGGTTAAGATTGGTCGTGCCCGTAAAGCGGAACTGGAAGGAGAACCAGATACTTTGCCCGTTCATCAAGGTTACGGAGTTAGGCAGCTGCGCCACGATGCCCTCACATTCCGCCGAGGGCGTGACTTGCAGAGCCTGGCCTGCCTTGATGCCACCTTGGCCGCTGTCTTTCACGATGGCTAAGTCTGATCCCGGCCCATTCATCGAGTACCACGAAACCCCCAAAGGAGTGGTTTCTGAAAGGCGGGTCCCGCTTTCAAAGCCATCGTGGACCAAGTTGCCGGCGATTGTTTCTCCCGCTTTGGCCTCCGCGACAGCGGAGGTTGCTGGAGTCAAGATGGTAGGCAGGATCGCCAAGACTAAAATAGCAGTTGCGGTTATGAATGCTTTCATAGGATTTCCTCCTGCATTACCACTGCTTTGAAAACAGCACCACGCGGTCTGATCTAGAGGGGGCAGTATAACCCGATGCCTGAGTGATTCCAGCCGCTTGACCAGGTACGCGGTCAACATTCTGACGGCGGGCTGACGTGGAGGGGCATGATGATTGCTTGCGACTTCGTATATAAGCAGGTTTGGACACCCTTGGGCACGAAGCTGGCCTCCGTCCACTTGGGCACCCGTGAAGCGCAAGAGCGAGCCGATCGGCCAAGTCGACTGTTAAGAGTGGTTGGACGGGTCGGGTAACCGATGCTGCGTTAGTGCATCTGGGGGGACTGACGGAACTCACCTGCCTGGACCTGAGCGGGACGAAGGTGACGGGTGCTGGGCTCGCCCATCTTGCGGGTTTGAACAATCTCTACACGCTGAATACAGGACAAAACCGAGGTGGCTCAACATTTTGGACCACCGCCATTCGCGTGGGCCGCGCCACGACCTCGTTACATGGTGCGTTCGCAGAGGGTGATTGGGGAGAGGTGGCCGTTTTTGCAGGTGGCGGCGAGGGCGAGGGTGAGGGGGGTGTGGGGGGTGG
>CAIWAX010000105.1 GCA_903910795.1 uncultured Anaerolineae bacterium | reverse complement strand
GTCTCCAGCAAAGCACCTGGACGCTGTCTCGTGCAGTGGTCATTGCGGGCTGGAAATCTTTGCTATCACGAGAGACCCGCCTCTACCGCCGGTCGGTCACCGGCCTTTTTTTTGGGGGGGTATATCTCCCCGGAGACTTCGGAAGTCTTTAAGACTTCCGAAGTCTGGTATGGGCGCGCATCTGGACGCTGTTTCGCGCGGGCAGGTTAACTCGCCTGGCGTGGTCAGGCAGGGCTGGAAATCTTTGCTATCAGGCACAACGCACTTCCTTCTAGCCGAGACTACCTGCGTGGCAAGGCGCTCGGGGGATTAAAACCCATCGGCTGGCTGGGAAGTGCGCTGCACCTGTATGATACCTGATGCCTGAGACCTTTATATTTATATAGTATTCCCCCGCAAAAATTGCTATAATCAAACTGAAATTGTCCGAATATTCAGAGCTGGAGGAATACGTGACACAGACCCTTAAGAAGATACTGATTGTCCTGCTCGTCCTGCTGCTGAGCCTCGGCGCGCAGGCCCAAAGCAGTTCCACTGGCTGGCAGGTGCGCATCAGCAAAATTGCCACGCTCGAAACTCCCGACGCGATGGATCTTAAGGTGTACTTCTCGGTCTACGATCCCAAGACCGATCAGGCCGTCCTGGATGTGAAACCCCAGGGCGTTCAAATCGCGCTGCCGCAAAGCAAATACGTGGGGAATGCCCTGTTCCAAAAACCGGACGTGCCGATCTATATCGTCCTGGTGCTGGATGCCTCCGGCAGCATGGGTGGCGCGACCGCGGCCCTGAAGAACGCCGCCAAACAGGCCTTGGATAACAGCCCGGATAACTCCTTCTTCTCGGTTATCCAGTTCAATGAATCCATCCAGCTTCTGCAGGATTTCACCCAGAACATCCAGGCCGTCAGTTTCGCCATCGACCAATACAAGTCGGCGGCCAAGGGCACCTGTCTGTATGACGCCACCTACAGCGCGGTCGAGAGCCTGACCAAGGCGCCCCCCGGCCGGCGGGCCATCATCCTGTTTACCGATGGAAAAGACGAGGATTTCTCGGGCAAACTGTGTAGCAAGCATACCTTCCTGGAAGCCGCGGATTTCGCCGCAAAATCCGAGGTGCCTATCAGCACCATCGGTCTGACGTATGGCAAGGGCAACATCAACGAAGTGGAGTTGAAGGGCCTGGCCGCCAGCACGGGCGGCTACTCGGCCATCGGCAAACAGGCCGACCTGACGACAGCCTTCACCAATATCATGAACGGCCTGAAGGCCCAATGGATGGTGGATACCAATATTTATCCCAAAAGCGGCACCAACCAGGTGGTCTTGAACCTGATCATGAGTGGCAGCAACTCATTGGGGACGACCTTCAACGTTGAATCGAAGACAGATTATCCAGGGCCGCCCTCCCCGGTGCAGGGCAGCATGACGGGGTTGGTATTTAAACCCGATAATCAAACCTATGACATCCAGCTTGCGCTCACCAAACCCGAGCTGGTTGATTCGATCTTAGTGGAAATCTGGGATTCCAAGGGTGGTTCGAAGGTGGCCCAATACCAGTTCAAGAACGTCCAGCCGACCAACACCTTCAACATACCAACCGGCTCGCTGGTGGTAGGCCGCGATTACGAGCTGCGCATGATGGCCGTCAACAAGGCTGACCAGACTCAGTTCAATTGGGTCACGACCAGCGATAACAAGCGTCTGGCCATCCTGACACATCCCTTTGTGTTTGATCCGAGCGCCAACCTGCCGTCGCTGACGATTGATTCGGTCTCGCAGGTCAACAACGATCTGGTGCTGAGCATTAAAACCACCAATTCCGTGCTGGTGGGCGGCTTCAACGGCTGGCTGGTGGACAAGGCCACCAATACCCAGGTGCCCAACTCCAGCTTTAGCAACCCGCCGCTCAACAGCACAGCCGGCACCATCACCATGCCGCTTTCCAAGGCCAGGATCCCGGCCGGTTCTTACACGGCTATAATCAATGTGCTGGGCAAGAATAACCAAGTGTATTCGACCGCCAGCTATGACGGCATCGCCTATCAACCGACGCTGCCCAATCTGATCCAGCTTATGACCGCCGCGTTGATCGCCGCGCCGATTGTGATCATTCTGGTGATCTTGATGATTATCGGTCTGGTGGGCTTCCTGATGTACACCTCCAGCCGCGAGAAATCCATGACCGGCACGCCAGTGCTGCAGGGACGCCTGGGAAACAAACCCGCCGCCGGGCCGGTCATCCCAATCGCGGAAGCCGCGCCGCCGCTCAACCCGGATGCGACCTTCATCCCCGGCGCGGGCCTGAATGACGGCGCCACGATCATAGCCATGCCGCCCAAAATGCCCGCCGCCCGGTTGATCCTGGTCAGCGCCCCGCCCGGCATCCAGCCAGCGGGCAGCAGCCTGGTCAACGAGACGCCTTTCATCATCGGCCGCGGCGAGGGCAGCCTGACCATCCCCGAAGCTTCCATTTCGCGCCAGCATGTGCGCATCGATTACCTGGAGGCCAGCCGCAGTTTTACCATTACGGATTTAAAAAGCAGCAACGGCACGCGCCTGAACAACACACGCGTGACCGCCGGACAACCTTACATTCTGGTCAACGGCACGCTGATCGGGTTGGGGTTGAGTGTCAGCATGCGCTTTGAGTTGAGCTAAGAGGATCGACATGGGCTACACCTACATCCTGATCGGAGACTACGATCAACTGCACAATTTCGTAAAGATCCTGCATGGGAAAACCGAGGAGCTTTACAACCTGCATTATCATACGCAGCTAAAGGTGGAGGCTCTGAAACAGGAATGGTTTGGCGACGGGGCCAATGCTTTTTTCGAGATCATGGAGAATCACCTGCTGCCAGCCCTGGTGAAGGTGATTGAAGCGCTGACCGCCACGCAGGATCGGATCAGGGAAGTGATGCGAACCATCAATAATGCCGATGAGGAAACCAGGGTCTACTTTTCAACGGATGCCCTGACCGCAGATCTGTTTGCCAACCGATTGTTCCTGGAGACACTCTCCCCGGCTGCGCAAAAGGCAGGCGTAACCAGTCTGGTTGGCGCGGCGACCAGCGCGGCAGCAGGCACAACCGCAAGCGACCAGAGCGCTGCTGCAACCGAAAATAAAAAGGGTTCCAGCCATGATGGCATTAAGGCGCACCATAAGAGCGGCCCGGAGCACACCCCGGAAAAGCCGCCTGAGAAACACGAAGGCAAGATCCGCAGTCAAAGTCCCCGCAGCGGGGAAATGTCTGGCCTAGAGAAGATGGGTTCAAGTCTAAAAAGCGACCTGAAGCCCAACGCCCTGGTGGGCGGCGCGGGAAATGCGCCGGTCGCACCGCTCGAATCCGGCTCGGCCGGTTCAGGCGGTGGCGCATCCGGCGGCGCGGGTGCTCCGGCGGGAGATGCTGGCGGTTCAGACACACCCAGCCCTGAGAGCGGCCTGGCTGGCGGAGCCGGTCTGGGTGCGGGCGCAGCAGCGGCGGCCGCTGCGTTGGGCGCCGCCGCGAAAGTGCTCAAGGATGACCAGGAAAAAGAGTGAGTTGTGGCGAGCGGGAAAAACGGCGGAATGAAATAATCCCGGTTCCTGTTTTTGATTCAATGTTTTATCGGTCTAATCTCCCACCCCTTTGGTATTTATACCTGGCGATCCAGAATCTCCAACAAGGCACGCGCGTTCACAATGGGAATAGCACGATAGATTTTCAACAAGAAAACAACTTCACCCACATCCTGTTGTGAGACATTATAAGGTGCGCGGCCAATAAAACCAGCCAGCGTCTCTGCGACTGCGGAGATGCTGGCTGGCGAGGTCAAGATGATGAAGCGGCGTTCCGCCAGACTTTAAATACCTGCGCAGGAACACCGTTGCGCGAAAGTTGAGCACTGACAAAGATATTGGTATCAGCCACCACGCGCAGCACGGTTGGCTCTCACTTGTTTGGTCATGGCTTCCACATCGGCTTCCATCTGGTCAGCAGGCAGATCAGGTTGTTGGCTTTGAAGCCGATCCGTGATGGAAAAGCGCGCTTCACGTTCGGCTACCATCTGTTGGTAAACTTCCATCGGGATGAGGGCCGCCATCGCTTTGCCAGAACGTTCGATCACAATTTCCTCGCGGCCAAAGCCGACCCGTCCTAATAATTCCGCGAACCTGGCGCGGGCATCTTTTGCTCCAATTCGAAGGGCCATCAATCACTCCTTGAATAAGTACATTGTGTACACTATGTTCATTATACCACCTCCCGATCGATAAAATAGTCAGCAGCGCGAAGCACTTCGTTTGTAACCGGGGCCATTACATAGCGGGATATACCCTTGACCCATCCATGCCGAAACTCCATTTGCGTTAGGATAATTGGACTACTTGACTCTGATATCCAAAACATGCTATAGTTTATGAAAATTAGAATACTTCTGTGTATGTTTCTCAGGAGGTGCTCTTATCGCTATACAGTTGACGCAGCTCCCAATTGTCTTACTGACATCAGCCGCCCAACCCGGCTATGGCAGGTTCCGTAATTTCACCGATCACACTACAAAAGGATGAAACATGGCCGCAAATCCAAGATGCGAATACCCGGCAATGCAAGCAATTTCGAAACAATTCCAATCCGAACAAACCGACATCCAAAACCTGTTGAACCAGACCAAGAGCAAGGTTGAAACCCTGCACGGCAACCTGTGGCAGGGCGATGCGGCTGACAAGTTCTTCGAACAAATGGAAAACACCATTCTGCCCTCCATGAACCGACTGGTGAGCGCACTGGGCCGGGCCAGCGAGGTCACTCAAAAGGTTTCCGATACCATTCAGCAGGCTGATGAAGGCACCAAGGGCAATTTCGCCATCGCCATCATCGGCGTTCTTGTGAGTTAATAAATGGCTGATCAGGTCGGAGCCAGTTTCCCGGCGTTGGAAGATATGGCCAAGCAATTGGACCTGGTGAATGGCCGCCTGACGGAACTGGGCCAAACCTTGAACGATATCAACCAACAAATGCAGGGCGGCGCCCTGGTGGGAATTCCCGGCGATAACTTTGAAACTGCGCTGGATTTCTTCCACCTGAAGGTGACCAACCTGGCCGATGAGTACGCCAAGGAAGCCGAGGCGATCCGGCAGGTCATGAGTGCCATGGAACAGTCCGATAACAGCGTTTAGGTAGCAAGCATGTCCATTTTCACGTTCCTCGAACAACAGATCATCGATTCCACTGAACAGTATGCCTATCAGGTATACCTGATGCGTGAGCTGGTGATCAATCCACTGCGCGGGAATGTCAACCTGGTGATGGAAGGTCATTGGCGCGGTCAGGGTGCCAACCGTTTCATCAACGAGATGAGTGACGAAATCCTGCCCATGCTGGAGGGTCTCTTTTCCATCAACATGAACCTGGTCGGTGGGATCAAAAAATCCGAGGAACACATGGATCGCGCCATCCAACTGGCCGGCGCCCAATCCGCCAGCCTGATGGATGATTACATGCAAATTTTCTGAGTCAATCAAAAGGAGAATCAATAATGGCAGACAAGATTCGTGCCAATTATCCAGCCATGCAAGACATGGCCAAACAATTAGACCTGGTCAGTAATCGCCTGACTGAACTTGCCGCGAACATGAACAAGGTCAGCCAGCAAATGCAGGGCGGCGTGCTGCAGGGTCAACCCGGCGATGCCATGGTGGCATCCCTGGCAACCGGCAACGTGAGGATCACAGTGCTCGCCAATATGATCAGTGAACAATCCAAGGGCATTCTGGCGGCCATCGCCGATATGCAAGCCGCCGACTCTTCCGCCGCCGGCGATTTCAACTAAGGAGATAAATAATGGACATATTCTCATTTGTTACAGATCAAGTTGAAAGCTCAATGGGCGGGTGGATGAAGCAGACCCAGGTAATCACTGACCAGGTCAGCAATCCGCTGAACGCGATCCTCAACCAGGTGTCAGGCGGGATATGGAAAGGCCAGGGCGCCGACCGCTTTGTGGATGAGATGAAATCTCAGATACTTCCCATGCTGGCCAGTCTCTTCACGGTCAACATGAACTTTGTGGGCGCCATCAAGAAATCCCAGGAAGGCATCCTGACGGGACAACAGTCAGCCTCCCAGATCGCCAGCAGTTTGGCGGATGATTTTAATTCTATATAATCTAAGTTAACTTTCAGGAGATACGAACATGGCTGATGAAGTCTATATGGATATCCCGCAAGTCCTAAAAATCAGCAAAGACTTCTCCACTTTTGGAGATATCCTTGATGGAGTGGCGAAAGCCCTGCAGGCGATCGCGATGGTTTTGAAAGCAACCGCCTGGATTTCTCTTGGCGCCACCGAAGCCCTGGCGCAATACCTCGACCAGATACAGCCCAACTTTACAAAGGCTGCTTCAACCATGAGGACGCTTTCGGGCGACATCAACAGCGCCATCAACGCCTACCAGACCGGCGATACGAGCGGTTCGAAGCATTTCGTCTGATCTGGCAGATGGGTTCGGTTTTGGATGGAATAATCCCGGTTCATCGCTGGAATCGTTCCTTTTGAACAGACTTCCGAAGTCTTATCGACTTCGGAAGTCTTAATCAGTACGGAAGTCTGGGAATTCCCTCCCCTGAGGCAGCATGAAGCGTATTTGCCAGCGTTGCAATGTCATTTCACAGGATTTCAACCTGTGGTGCCAGGAAATCTACTGCCCCGCCGAAAACGCCACCGAAATCTTTGGGAACGGCGAATGGTTCGGCCCGATCGAGATCATCGACACCCTGGTGGTGACACGCTCGGCCATTATTTACCATGCCGCGCGCGGCGCGGAAGAAATCCTGTTGAAGGTTGCCAATCTCGGCTGCGAGGAGAAACTGCGCTCCGAAGCGCTGGCCTTTCTACAACTTGCCAAAAGCGGCCAGCACCCGCTGCTGCCTGTGCTGCTGCCCGCCCACCAGCAAGGCAGCATAGAGAAGCACCCCTACGGCTGGACGGTTATCAACGGGAAACTTAAATACTACGAAGTCTTCAAATACGTGGATGGCTCCATCCTGCGCAACCTGCTGCTGACCAACCCGCAGCCCTGGTTCCAGCATGCCGGTTGGATCGTTCTCAGCATCGCGGATGTGGTTTATTACCTGCACAAATCCGGGCGGCTGCACCTGTGCCTCAACCCGGGTGTGGTGCTGGTGCGCTACGACAAAAAGGGCAACCCGCGCCCCATGCTGCTGGATCTGGGTGTAGGCAAGCCAGACAAAAACCTGTCCGAGATCTGGAACGCGAATTTCAACCTGCCCGCCTACACCGCGCCCGAGATCGCGGCCGGTGCGGGCGTGGTCAGCCCGGCCACGGATGTATACGGGCTGGGAATGCTGCTGTATGAGATGCTGGCCGGGCGCCCGGCGGTGGAATATCATCTCCAGCGCGATGAGGCGGTGCTGCGCAAGGTTCTGGAGGGTAAATTCAAGCCCACCGGGCGCGTTGACCTGAAAAATATCCCCGAGGCGACCGAGAAAGCCATCAACCGCGAGCCCGCGCAGCGCTTCCCGGATGTGCTGGCGTTTGTGCGCGCCCTGCAGCCCAACTTTCCGGTCATCCCGGCCGAGGCCAAACCGCGCAAAATCAACTGGCGGTTAATTTTCATCATCCTCGGCACGCTGCTGGCCATTTCGCTGCTGCTGCTGCTGGCCTTCGCCTCCATTCCGCAGGGATAAAAGCGTGATGTGTATGGCTTACACGCAAGTGTCGGATTGTCGTAGGGGCACAGCGTGGCTGTGCCGCATGCGCTACATGATCAATGAACGGGAAAGGCAATACCCGGCAGCGCCAATAATTAACGTGAAGAATGGATAAGGAATCGCCCATCGAACAAAACCGGTCATCCCCCCGCCCCCTTGCGCGGAAGGGGGCGACAGTACTTTTTGTAGTGTTTTCGCGCAGCGGCCCGAATTTAGCCGCCTCGCGAAAACACTACCTGCGGAGTAAACCAGTATATTTTCGACCTTGAAGTCATTCATAATGCACTGCAAACGCGTCGCTATTGGAAAAATGTCGCTAACCATTATTGACGTTAATTAAGTTCTGGACACGGCAGCCTCGCAAGAACACCGAGGTGAAAGAAGCCGTGTCCCTACGGATTGAAAATTGTTCGAATGTGTAAACAGGTGAGAACGCATGGCAGATAAAACCTTCATCGACCGCCCACCACGTATAGAACCGTCGCTGCCTTCAGGGGTGAACGATATCCCCGGGCCGCCTGATAATGACAAGGACGGCGCTGGCAGCCTGATGCAGCAAGCCTTCCTGCCGATGGTCATGATCTTTGGCTACGTCCTGACCTCCACTTTCGGCGGGGGTCGCAACATGCTGATGATGATTCCCATGCTGCTTTCAGTGGTGGCGACCATCGTTCTGGCCTTTTACACCTACCTCCAGGAAAAGAAAAAAGGTGAGGCTGCCGAGGCCGCCTACAAGCGCGCCATCAGCGAGCTGCGCCGCAAGATGGAAAGCGAACACGAAGAACAGCGCATTTATTATTTCTATAACTACCCTGATCCTGGAAAGACCCTGGGCATCGCCGCCGACCTGTCGCGCGCACCGGCTGCCCACCAGGAAGACATCCGCTCGGGCACGCGCCTGTGGGAGCGCCGCCCCAAAGATCATGACTTCATGTACCTGCGGCTGGGCATCAGCACGCGCGAATCCTCGGTCATCTACAAGATTTCCAAAAACGACAAAACCGAAAACCCGCTCAGCCGCGAAGCCACCCGCCTGGCGGAAGACTCGCGCCTGCTCTTCAATGTGCCGGTCACCATCCCGGTGCTGCTGCCCAGCGATGACACCGAAAAGAAAAAGGTCGAGAAGAAAAAAGCCGACAATGAAGAGGAAGATAAAAAGGAAGAGTCGCAGGAAGCCAAGGGCATCACCCCGCGCCACTCGATCGGCATCGTCGGGCCTTCTGAAGAAAAAGTTTACGCGTATATACAAACCATGCTGATCGACTACGCCGCTTACCAGTCTCCGCAGGACAGCATGCTGTATGTGGCCGGCAGCGGTGAAGCCCGCCAGCACTGGCGCTGGGCCTATGCCCTGCCGCACTGCAAGGAAGCCGATCAAACCGAAACCCTGATGTTTGAAAACGAGGAAAAACCCGGCGATAACGAGGTCGACCGCATGCGCCTGTACTGGAAGAACCTGCGCACCACCCTGGAACGGCGCCGCATGCGCCTGGCCGACAAGGAAAGCGGCACGGATGTCAAGCTGCCCTTCCTGCTGCTGGTAGTGGATGTGCGCGTACCGGCCCCGGCCTGGTCCAGCCTGGCCGACCTGGAGAGCGAAGCCACCATCTCTACCATCCTGATGGACGGCCAGTTGTTGGGCGCCGCGGTGCTGTTCCTGGTATCCAGCCGCGCCAGGGTGCCCAGCCGCGCCAGCGCCGTCATCGAAGTGGAACCTGACCCGGCTGAGCCCGGGCAGGCCATCTTCCGCTACGCCGAGACCGGCTTTAACAGCGTGCGCTACCTGGGCCATACCCGCCTGGTGCCCAACCAGGAAGCCGCCCGCGAGTTCTCGCGCTGCCTGGAGCCGGTAGACATGCGGCGCGGTTTTGGCGCCAGCCTGGCCGCCACCGTGACCCTGATGGAAATGCTCAACGTGCACTCGATCGATGCTCTGCAGGCGCTGGCCCGCGAAAACTGGCGGCGCAGCATGGATCCCAAAAGCGCCGACTGGCTGTACACCGCCGTGGGTCTGCTCTCGGGCAACGAGCCGCGCGTGCTGACCTTCTCAGCCAAGGCCGACGGCGTGCACGGCATTATCGCTGGTTCGACCGGTTCGGGCAAATCTGAACTGCTGATGACGCTCATCATCGGGCTGGCGCTCAACTTCAGCCCGGATGTCTGCAACTTCGTGCTGGTGGATTACAAGGGCGGCTCGGCTTTTGAGCCCTTCAAGAAACTGCCGCACAAGGTCGATATCGTCACAAACCTGGATCAATCGGCCACGGCGCGCGTGTTTGCCTCGATCATTGCCGAGCTGGATCGCCGCCAGAAGCTTAATACCTACACGAATTCCAAAGACATCGTCCACTACCGGCGCAAGGGCCTCAACCTGGATCCCGAGCGCCCGCCCTACCCGCACCTGTTCATCATCATCGACGAATTCGCCGAAATGATCTCGGCCAGGGCCGAGTACAAGGCGCAGTTGGAAAGCATCACCCGCCTGGGCCGCGCCCTGGGCGTAACGCTGATCCTGGCCGCCCAGCGCCCGGTGGGCGTCACCGACCAGATGCGCGCCAACATCAAATTCCGCATCTCGCTGCGCGTGGAAACCCCGGATGACAGCCGCGAAGTGCTGCGGCGCTCAGACGCGGCCTTCCTGCCGCCCGGCATCCCGGGGCGCGGCTATCTGCAGATCGGCAATGAAAACATCGAGCTGATCCAGACCGCCTACACCGGCGGCGATTACAAGGGGCCGCAAGAAGAGAATATCGCCCAGAATGTGATCTGGCTCGACCGGCCGCGCAAATCGGCGGGCTTAAAATCGGCCGAACCCCCCAAGCTGTATGATGTGATCGTGGATATGCTGGCCAGCACAGCCCTGGAAGAATCGCGCCCGCAGTGGCGGCCCTGGCCGGCCTTCCTGCCCCAGCAGGTCGGCGCGAATATGCTGACCCTGCAGACCCCGCTCGACACGGCCTACATGGGTGAAGAGGATATCGAACTGCTGCGCGCCGGGGATGATGAGGTAATCCCGGTCTCAGCACGGGAAGAAAGAACCGGCGGGCTGTCGCTCAACGAAAGGGCTGGCAGCTTGTGGGAGGACGGTTTTAAATGGGAGGGTATCAACTGGGGCAAGAATGCCATGAGCCCGCTGATCGGGCTGGTGGACAACCCTTACCGCGCCAGCCAGAAGCCGCTCAAGGTCAACTTCCCCGGCGGGCACGTGGTCATCTTTGGCGCCTCCGGGCGCGGCAAAACCACCTTCCTGCGCACCATCATCACCAGTCTGGTACTGACCCATTCGCCCGATGAGCTGCATATTTACATCCTGGATTTTGGCGGGCGGGCCATGATGATGCTGCGCGACCTGCCACATGTCGGCGCGGTGATCGCCTCCGAAGAAGATGAGCGCGTTATGCGCGTGCTGCGGCGTGTCAACGACTTCGTCAATACGCGCCAGCTTCTTTTCAGCGAGGCGCGCGTCAACAGCCTGGACAGCTATAACCTGGCGCACCCCGAGAAAAAACTACCCGCCGTGCTGGTGGTAATGGACAACTTCTCGGAGTTCAAGGAATATTACGAAAACCTGATGAGCCCGCTCATTTCGCTGATCCGCGAGAGCCGCGCCTACGGCGTGCACTTCCTGATCTCGGCCGACCTGCCCAACGCGCTGACCGGCAAGCTCTACAACCTGATCACCGAGCGCTATACGCTAAAACTTTCAGACGCCTCCGAATACGCGGACATTGTCGGGCGCGGCGTGCCCGCCGACATCGGCATGACCCCCGGGCGCGGTTATGTGCGTGTGGGCAACATGCCGCTCGAATTCCAGACCGCCGTTTCGTTCGCCCCAACCGAAGAAGACCCCGAGGGCCTGGCGCACATCAGTAAGATGTGCCTGCGCATGCAGGAGCTGTGGGGCAATCAATGGCAAGGCCAGAAACCCTCCAGCATCGAAACCCTGCCCTTGCGCGTTTCACTCGAAACCCTGCTGGCCGAAACGGCTGTGCCGGAAGTGCGGCGCATCAACGCCATCGTCGGCATCGATGACCGCACGCTGGCCCCGGCCAGCATCGACCTGGAACGCCAGGGCCCGCATCTGGTTATCCTGGGCCAGCCGCTCTCGGGCAAAACCACCACCCTGCGAGGCATGATCCTCTCGATCGCGCACAATTACAGCCCAGACGAGGTCATGCTGGTGTTGATCGATTACTCGCGCAAGCTGTGGAAAGGCAGCGAGACCTCGCTGGCCGACCTGCCGCAGGTGGTCCAAACTATCGACGATATCGAGCAGTTGGACGGCTTCCTGGCGAGCTTCAGCGCGGAGTGCGCCGATTTTGAGACACACCCAAAGCGGCGCAAGATCATGCTCTTTATCGATAATTACGACGCCTTCACGGATGAATCCAACCGAAAGAAGATGGCCTTCTTTGAGAATATGTCCAGCCTGATACGCAAGTACCAGACGTCCGGGGTCTTCCTGGTGGTGGCCGGTTCGCTGGGCATTGCCAGCGCCGCCGATGATCTGCGCAAGGTTTTTATGGCCCCCAATTTTGGGCTGGGCCTGAAATCGGCGGAAGCGGTCAACCGGCTGAATGGCAAGTTCCCGCGCTCGCTGGCCGAGGCCGAGCTGCCGATGGGGCGCGCCTTCACCGTGCGCTCGGGCATCACCAGCATGTTACAACTCGCCACGCCATACGCTGATGATGACGTGGAAGGCTCGCTGGATATCTGGGTGCGGCGCATCCAGCAGCGCTACCCCGGGCCAAAGGTGCGCTGGCTGGCCGAAGCCGCCGCGCAGCCCGCCCCTGAGGCAGCGGCCGCTCCGGCGGCGCCAGCCCCCACGCAGCCAAAGTACGATATCTCCGCGCTCAAAGCCAAATTGATCGAGATCGGTCTGCCGGATACGATGGTGAACCTGATGAGCAACGCGGATGTGGTTGAAAACGCCCGCGCCCTCGGGATGCTGGATGAGAAGAAAGAATAGCTATGGATGAATATATAGATGTAAAAATTGATGTCTTTGAGCACACCGCCCAGCGCGCGCGTCTGCGCAAGACGCTGACGGTCAGCGCACTGATCGATGAAATCTTCAAGGAATTTGATGACATCGCCGCCGACGCCCCCGGCAAATACGCCCTGTACTTGAAGGGCTCCGAGCGCCCGCTGCCCAACGCCGCCACCCTGACCCAGCTCGATATCCAGCCGCAGGATGAGTTAATCTTTAACTACACCCGCCAAGCCAACCGGCAAATGCTCGATCCACGCCATTATGCGTCTCTGAAGGATGACAGCAGCGGGCGCGTCTACCAGCTCCAGTGGCAGCCAGCCCTGATCGGCCGCCCGACCAACGATGCGGAACACAATATCATGCTGGCGGTCAACCTGCAGGCGCACCCGCAGGGCCAGACGGTTTCGCACACGCACGCGCGCATCACTTTCACACAGGGCAGTTATTTCATTGAAAGCCTGGCTGCCAACAACCCGCTGGCGGTTAACGGCAAAGCGCTGCCGGTCAACACCCGCCGCGAACTCAAGCCCGGCGACCACCTGCTGCTGGGTCGCAATAACCTGGCGATGACCTTCGGCACGCAGCCGCCTTCGGGGATACCAGCCGCCGCGCAGCCGCCAGCCGTCCAGGCGGCCCCTGTTATTCCGGTCGTCAAACCAGCGAAAGCTGAAGTGGAAGAAGTTACCTACACCCCTTCCACCCCCATCGCACATCCCGCCCCGGCACAGCCACAGGCTGTACAGCCAGCGGCGGCTGTCCAGGTGCCACGACTGTTGATCGAGCGCGCCCAGGCGCCCAATAAAGTTGGGCAGCGGTTGGACCTCACCAGCACGCCCGTGCTGCTTGGCCGCGACCTGCCCTTCCTGGCGGGCGAAGGCGAGATCTCGCGCCGCCACGCCGAGATCAACTTTGATGCGCGCGTCAAACAGTACACGCTGACCGATCTGCAAAGCACGAACGGCGTGACCCTGAACGGGGTGCGCATTGAGCCCAACCGGCCCTTCATCCTGGTCAACGGCACGAAGATCGGGCTGGGGGGCAGTTTTGTGATGAGATTTGAGGTGTAAAAAGAACCCGGCAGTGCCGGGTTCTTTTTACACCTATTGAGCGCGCCATTCTAGCTCCCCCCTAGCGGCCCGTGTGCACGGTGGCTTTGCGCTCGAGCTTGCCCCAGCCGACCATGTGGCCGCGGATGGCGGTCAGGAAGGATTTGATGGCGATATAGTACATCAACTGGCGGTAGTAGAAGCGCTGCGGGAAGAGCCAGTTGATCAGCCGCCAGTCTTCTTTGCGTTCCAACAGGAAAGCCGAGAGCGCCGTCAGGAAATCAAAGGCCAGGAAGAGCAGGTAAAAGACGATCAGGTGGGTCAATTCATCCGGCGCGGGGTGCAGCGGATGCTGGTAGCGCTCCCAGATGATCTGCCCGGCGGCCGCCAGGGCCGCCAGATCCATGAGCGGCGAGATGAGCGGGAAGAAGATCTGGAAGATCAGGATGTTGGGGATGGCGATCAGCCCGAGCGTGCCGTATTTGGGGTTCATCAAGACACCCAGGTGCTTCCAGGCGGCCTGCAGCGTGCCAAAATTCCAGCGGAAGCGCTGCTTCAGGAAGCCCTGCACGCTGTCGGGCGCCTCGGTCAGCGCGATGGCAGCTTCCTCATAGTCAATCTTGTACCCATTGCGCAGCAACGTCAGGGTCAGGTCGGCATCCTCGGCCAGGGTCTGGCTGGTGAAGCCGCCCATGGCCAGCACCAGCTCGCGCCGCCAGGCGCCGATGGCGCCCGGCACGACCGTGATGCAGTTCAGCAGCGCAAAGGCACGCCGGTCCAGGTTCTGGCCGGTGATGTATTCGAGCGCCTGCCAGTTGGTCAGCAGGTTGATGCGGTTGCCGACCTTGGCGTTGCCGGCCACAGCCGCCACGCGCGGGTCGGCAAAATGGCGGGCCAGCTTTTCGACGGCCTCGGGCAGGATGATGGTGTCGGCATCCATCGCCATGATGATCTCGGAGCGGGATTGTTCGATGCCATAGTTGAGCGCCACGGCCTTGCCGGCGTTCTCTTTGGTGAAGACGCGCACGCGCGGGTTATGGCCGTACAGTTCCAGCAGGCGGGCATAGGTATTGTCGCTCGAGCCGTCATCCACCACGATGATATCGGCCGTGGTGTAAGTGGAAGCCAGCAGCGTGTCGATGGTCTTGTCGATGACTTTGGCCTCGTTGTAGGCCGGGACGATGATGCTGAGCGAGGGTTTGAAATCCGGCGGGTAGGCTTTGTCACGCGTGACACGGTGCTGGAGGAAGGCCAGGACAGCGATGACCAGGAAACGCAGGATGCCCAGCACAATCCCGGTCATAAACAGGTACGAAATGACCTGGTTGGCGGTGTTGGTGGTCTGAAAGCCGATGTCGTTGATGGTCGAGATGACGCTGGTTTGGGCCGAAAGCCCCGGCATAACCTGGTCGCGGGTCAGCCCCATCAGATCCGAGACCAGCACAAACTGATAGCCGCGCTGGCGGAGCTGATCGATGATGAGCGGCAGGGCCGCCACGGTTTGTGAGCGGTCGCCGCCGCTGTCGTGCATCAGGATAATGTTCCCGGCGCCGCTGGTCACGCGGTCTACCACGCGCTGGACGATCACATCCACGCCGGGCAGCAGGTAATCAGACGGGTCGATCTTCATGCCGATGGTGTAATAGCCGAGCTGGCTGGTAAAGAGGAGCGGTTTGACCTGGTCGGCGGTGTCGGGCTCGACATCCTCGGAGTAGGGCGGGCGAAAGAGCACCGAGCGGCGGCCCAGCACGCTTTCAAACAGGCGTTCGGTGGCGTTCAGTTCGATCTGGAACTGAGCCTGCGAAATGGCCGAGACATCCGGGTGGGTGTAGGAATGGTTGCCCACCTCACTGCCCTGCGCGACAATGCTGCGCAGAATATCGGGGTTGGCGTCGCCATTGCTGCCGATCACAAAAAAGGTGGCCTGGGCGTTCTTCTGCTGCAATATGTCCAGGATTTGGGGCGTCCATTTGGCATCCGGGCCGTCGTCAAAGGTCAGCGCCAGCTTTTTATCGGCCGCGCCCCAGCGGTCGATGGTGTACGAAGAAGGCAAAACGGTGTAGTTTTCGTTGGTGATCAGGCCGAGTCGGGTGTCATAGTTCAGGGTGCGCTGGCCGTCGCGCGGCGTGGATGCAATCTTGAGGATCTCGCCGCTGCCCTGGTAATACAGGTGGTCGCTGAAATGCACGACCGCCAGCGCGTTGGCGGAGGTTGCATCCAGGCTGGCGCGCTGGTCAAAGACGCGCCAGATGGCGGGGTCTTCGGAGCCCATGCGCCACAGCGCGAAACCGCGCACGGCGTAGCGGTGCGCCTCGGCCATCTGGTTGAAGGCCGTGACGGCATCCAGGAACCAGACGTGGTGGCGCTTGCCGTTCTCGTCGGTGTAATCGAAGGTCGGGTTGAGCGAGGACGGATCCATGCGCACGCTGACCTTGTAGTTCTGGGCGGTGCGGATGGCGTCTTCATAGCTGACATCCTGGGCTTCGCTGGCGCCTTCCATCCAGTCATAACCGTAGGCACCGATGCCGAGCGCATATTTGGAGGGCTCGACTTCGGAGAGGCGCAGGTTGAGGGCGTTCGCGTACATTTGCTGCGAGGCCACCGGCCCGGGCGGGCTGCTGCTCCAGTGCTCGTCATAGGCCATCAGGATCAGGTAATCGTTGTATTTGGCCAGAGCGGGGTAGTCAAAGGCCTGGTCATCGACCGGCACCGATTCGGACACTTCCAGACCGAGCGGGTGGAAGCGCCCGTACAGCTCGCGCATGTAAACCGTCAGGGCGTTTTTGCTGGCGGTGGGCACATCCTCAAAGTCCACGCTGACGCCCTGCAGGTGGTTGGTGTTGACAAAGTCGAGCAGGGCCTGGATGTTGCGGGCGCGCGCGGCCGGGTCGGCCAACAGACCCGCCAGGCGGGTCTGATCCCAGGTCTGGGTATCCTTGTTGAAATTGTTGACCAGCACCATGACCGGCAGGTTGGGACGATTAATTTTAATGAAGTCCAGGGTCTGCTGCTGCACGTCCGGGTCATCCGGCGTCAGGCTGCCGCTGGCATCCGCCAGATGCAGCCACTCTGGGATCAGTTTATCCAGCGAGTTGATATTCTGCTGGAGCGAGGCCAGGGCATTTTGATCCCAATCGACGTAGAAGCCGATCACTTCTCCACGGGCGGGCGCGGCCGGGGTGACGGCCTGCAGCGGCTCGGCGGTGGCTGTGGCGGAGATGGGCGTCGCCGCCGCGGGCGTATCCGTCAGCAGGTTGGGGAGGGTGAGCACATTCGAGGCGAGCGGGGCGCCGGCCGGGATGGGGGTGTAAGTGGCGTAGGTGGTGACGATCTGCACCCGGCGGCGGCCCGGTTCGCCTTTGACGGCTTTCTTATCCGCCTTGCGGCCGGGGCTTTCAGTAAAGAGCGTGGTGTGGATGATCCACCCGCCTAAATCGGTGCTGACAATCTCCGGCGTGGGGCTGCTCAGCGCGCTCCGCCCGGAGGCGGTGGCGTGGGGCGCGGGCGTGCCGGTGGCGGTCGGGCCAGAGATGTGCGGCGGCGGCTGGAAGAAGTGCACCGGCCCCAGGCTGAGGCCCGGCAGGCTGGGGTTGACGAACATGCTGCCCAGCAGCGCGCCGAAGATCAGTGTGAAGAGCAGGCCGATCAGGGAACTGGTCAGGCTGATGCGTTTCCAGCGTTTGCGCTGCGGGTCAAAAAAGATCGGTTCTTTTGGGATTTCGGGCATGGCTGGGACAGCTTTTGTGTCAACATGAAACCGGTAAGGCGGGGTGATTACAACCTGAGATGATAGCACAACCCGGTTTGTTCCGGCTTAAAGCAAGTTATGAAATGGATGGTTTCGTGAAGCGGGCGGGTCACCCCCATTGCCGCCATGCGCGGCGCACGCAAACAACCTGTTTTCAGCGGTTCACAGGGCTATGCGGCTGATATTTTACAGATCAGGCAACATTAAGCTGTGGGATCGCCGCGTTGCACCTCAGGAAGGTTTCTTGAGCTTTTCGTATTGGCGTTGGTCAGCCTGGCTTTGTTCCAGCTTGCCAATCTTTTGATAACTAAGGCCCCGATCGCGATAATAATCCGCCTTGTTCGGGGCAAGTTCAATAGCCTTGCTTTCATCCTGGATTGCCCGATCGTAGTCACCCTTTTCGTAAAAACTCACGCCGCGGCTTTTGTAATAATCCGCCTTGTTCGGGTCAAGTTCGATCGCCTTGCTTTTATCCTGGATCGCCCGATCGTAGTCGCCCTTATTGTGAAAGCTCTTGCCACGCTCGAAGAAATAATCCGCCTTGTTCGGGGCAAGTTCAATCGCCCGGTTGGAATCCTGGATCGCCCGATCATAGTCACCCTTATTGTGAAAACTCACGCCGCGGTTCCTGTAATAATCTGCCTTGTTCGGGTCAAGTTCGATCGCCCGGTTGTAATCCTGGATCGCCCGATCCTCATCATCCTTCCAGGAATAGCTCT
>CAIWAX010000104.1 GCA_903910795.1 uncultured Anaerolineae bacterium | reverse complement strand
GTTACATGAGCCCCGAGCAGGAGTTTTCGGGCAAACTGCTCAAACCGCCCTCGGATATATACAGCCTGGGGCTGGTGCTGTTCGAGGTGCTGACCGGGCGGAATTACAGCCTGCTGCGCCCGGCACACACGCCGCCAGCCTGCGGAAGGACATCCCCGCGCATCTGGATAAACTCTTGTTCCAGATGCTGTCCGAAATTCCCAGGGAGCGGCCCTGGGATGGGGCCGAAGCGGCCCGTTTGCTGCAGGCTGTGCTGGAGAAGAAACAGAAATCTTTTCCCTGGTGGCTGCTGATCGTGGCGCTTGTATTGGCCGGCTGCTGCGGCAGCATCGCGTTGTATATGCTCTGGCCGAAACCCGGGGGCGCTGCACCTGCCCCGGACTTAATCTTCCCCACTAAATCCATCAGCAACCCCACCTCCCAGGCCGTTTATCCGACCGATATTCCAGTCGTTCCGACCGCCGGTCAGGCGTCCGCACCCGTGGCGACTGCCATCCCGGCAGCGACTGCCACCAGCGGGCCAGGGATCGGCTCAACCTTCGTCCGGACGCAGGACGGCATGAGCATGGTCTTCGTGCCAGCCGGAAAATTCACAATGGGCAGCGGCAATAACGCCTCCCAGGAGCAGCCGGTTCACACTGTAAATTTGAGCGCGTTTTGGATCGACCAGACAGATGTGACCAATGCCATGTTCAAGACGTTTGTCCAGGCATTAAGCTATAAAACCCAGGCGGAGGTGAACGGGAAGGCAGAGGTTTTCAATACGTCCACCGGATTTGTTGCCACCACGGGCGCGGATTGGCAGCATCCGCTGGGGCCCGGCTCCAGCCTGACAGGCCTGGATGAGCATCCTGTGGTTCAGGTCTCGTGGCAGGATGCCAGCAATTATTGCGCATGGGCAGGCGCCAGCCTGCCAAGCGAGGCGCAATGGGAAAAAGCGGCGCGCGGCCCAACTCCCAGAGTCTACCCGTGGGGTGATCAGTTTAATCCAAACAATGCCAACTATGGTCAAAAGACCGGCGCCACCAGCAGCGTGACGCAATATCAAAGCGGCGCGAGCCCGTATGGCGCGTATGATATGGCCGGGAATGTCTGGCAATGGGTGGCGGATTGGTATGCGGATAATTATTACCAGGTCTCGCCGGGTAACGACCCGGCCGGCCCCGGGACGGGAAAATATCGCGGGGTACGCGGCGGTTCATGGTTCAACGCCGGCCCGGATGTCCGCACGACCATCCGCGGCACAGGCGTGCCGGCCAGTTCTTACAGCCTGATCGGTTTTCGCTGCGCCCGTGGAAACACGCCCTGAGGAAGACCAGCGTCAGACCCGGGCCGCTTTGCCGCCAGCAGGTTTTGAAAGCAGGTCAGGCGCTCCCACAGGTAAAAATCTTCTGGTTCTGATGTTTTTTGTGGTTTGATGCGAAGCCATCCACGAATAAGCCACGAATTCACGAATTAGGCGGCGCACCGTATTCGTGGCCCGTATTCGTGGACGGTTTTGAACTGGCCATCCACGAATTTGCGCATAAATATTCGTGGATGGTTTGACAAAAAATGGCAGTACCACAAATTCCATTAGAACCAGAAACCTTCCGCCCTCATTTTTTTAACGACCCGCTTCACGGGAAAGAAAGTTCAAACCCTTTCAGAACGCCTTCGGCGCAGTAGCCCAGAAAACCAGGATTAGTTTGAGCGGGCACAACGGAAACCAGCATTGCCGTAGCTACCGGATGGGCCGAGGTTGAAACGGTTGGCTGAGCGCAGGTCGTTAAGGTTGTAGTACCACGAACCGCCCCGCAGCACCCGGCCAGGGCCAGACACTGGCCCGCCGGGATTGCTGACCTGTGAAGTAGCATAATAACTTTGGTCATACCAGTCCGCCGTCCACTGCCAGACATTGCCGGCCATATCCAGCGCGCCATACGGGCTGGCGCCGGCCGGATAACTGCCCACCGGCGAGGTGAACTCATAATGATCATCGACCGTCTGATCTGCCCAACTGGCGCCCACCAGGTTTTTATCCGCAAAATTCGCCAGGCTGCCATCCGGCTTCTGGCTGCCCCACGGGTAAGTGCGGTTATCCGTCCCGCGCGCCGCCAACTCCCACTGCGCTTCGGTGGGCAGCCCCGCTCCGGCCCAGGCGCAGTAGGCTGTGGCATCCTTCCACGAAACGTGCACGACCGGGTGCTGATCCAACCCGGACAGGCTGGAGGCCGGCCCCTGCGGGTGCTGCCAATCCGCCCCGCTGACTTGCTCCCCGTCTCCTTTCGCGGGAATATATACCCAACTCTGTCCGGCCTTTTCCGCATCTGTTTTGTAGCCTGTGCCGGATACAAATTCCGCGAACAGGGCGTTGGTCACATCCGTCTGATCGATCCAGTAGGCGGAGAGCGTCACCTTATGCGGCGCGGCATTCGTAAAATCCGCGCTGCCCATCGTGAACGTCGCGCCCGGCACGTACATCATCGGCATCCCATCCTTCTGGCGCACCTGGATGGACATTATTCCGGGGGTCGGCGAGGGGACTGGCAGCGCCGTGGCAGGCGGGATCGGGGTAAGCGTGCTGACGACAACCGGCGCAGCCGGCGCGGGGGTGGGGACGGCGGCGGGTTTCATCAAACTCCCAATTCCCCATAGCATCAGCAAAGCCACCACCAGCAGCGCCGGCCAGAAGCGTTCCAAAAAAGGTTTTTCGGGAGGGCGCATTGTCCCCATGCGTTGCGCTTTTGCCGCCGCTTGAATCTCGCGCTGCCGCGCCAGTTCCTGCTCGCGGCGTTCCAATGCCAGCGCTTTCTCACGGGCCAGGGCTGCCTGCCGGGTGATCTCCGCCTTCCGGTGCTGCTCTTGCGCTTCTTCCTCCAGGGCCTTTTGGCGGGACGGCGCCTGCTGCGCGGTTTGCCTGAGGGCCTGTTCGGACAGCGAACCGGCCTGCAAGTTGCGCAACTCTCCGGCGGCTTCTTCCCCATTCCAGGGACGCTCTTTTGGGTTTTCAGAGAGCATGCGCGCCAGCAGGTCATCCAGCGCGGCCGGCAGGTCAGCGCGCAGCTTGCTGGCGCGTGTGCCCGGGCGCTGGTTGTAATAAAGTTTGCCGGTCAGCATCTCGAACAGCACCAGCCCCAGCGCGTAGATATCCGAGGGCGGTTTGAGCGGATTGGTGGAGGTTTCCTGTTCCGGGCTCATGTAGCCCGGCGTGCCGGGATGCGGCTGAGCCTTGCTGAGTTCCAGGCGATGACTGCTGTCATCGCTTGTCTGCACCAGGCCAAGATCGGCCAGGCGGGCATGACCATGCTGGTCAAACAGGATGTTGGCGGGTTTCAGGTCGCGGTGGATGACCTCTCTGTCATGCAGCGCCGCCAGCCCCTCTGCCACATCCAGCGCAATTTGCAGCGCGTCCATCACCGGCAGGGGTTCCGCCTTTCCCCGGGCCGGCTGGATGCGTTTTGCCAGGCTGCCGCCGGGCGCGTATTCCATGACGATGCCAGCCATTTCCTCATTAAGAATAGGATCGTAGATCATCAGTAAATGCGGGTTGGGGTTGGGGCTGTTCAATTGCCCGCCAAGCTGGGCTTCCAGTGTAAAACGTCCCTGCGCCTTCTCAAATTCTTGAGCGGTCGCGCCAGCGCGCCGCAGCACCTTGAGCGCGCGCGGCTGGTTCAGCGGCAGGTATGTGACAAGATACACATCCCCATACGAACCCTGTCCGAGCAGGGTTTCGATGCGGTATTTTTCGAGCAGGATGTCACCGGGAGCGTAGGTCATAAGCTACCATCTTTATTAAAATTAAATCGTTCTTTGTGAAAAAACGAATTTGATATCCAGAATAGAGAATTACTGCGAGAGGGCGCAACGAAACCCAACATTATCATGGGCATTGGATACATTGTACTTATTGCGGTTCGCTGATTGAACACTGATATTGCTGCTATCCCAGGAGCCGCCACGCAACACTTTTTGCGTACCTATTTCGGGGCCTTTTGGGTTCAATTTAGGTGAATTCTGATAATATTTGACATCATACCAATCGGCAACCCATTCCCACACATTCCCTGCCATATCATAAGTTCCATAAGGACTCTTTCCGCTTTCGTAGTTGGCTACTTTTGATGCGTCGCCTAAATTTCTATCGTAATTGGCGTAACTTGTATTAATATCACTTCCCCATGGGTATGTCCGCCCATTTGGCCCACGCGCCGCTTTCTCCCACTGTGCCTCTGTTGGTAATTGCGCTCCAGCCCATTCACAATAAGCTTTTGCCTGGCCCCAGTAGACATTAATTACCGGGAAATTGTCATATTCCGAATTACCATAGTAGTTTGTTCGAGTGTTTGATAAATTGCTGGTGGGTTGTTTACATTGTTCAACCAGCACACATTGTGCATACTCCGCATTGGTCACCTCGGTCAGATCTATCCAATAGGCATCCAGCGTGACCGTATGAACAGGCGTTTGATCGCTGGGTCCATTATCACTGCC
Organism: uncultured Anaerolineae bacterium; assembly: GCA_903910795.1. Classification (GTDB taxonomy): domain Bacteria; phylum Chloroflexota; class Anaerolineae; order Anaerolineales; family Villigracilaceae; genus UBA5195. The sequence goes on along the minus strand of CAIWAX010000104.1, from coordinate 11,667 downwards.
CATCGTGAACGGCCCAGCTGGCACATACACCATGACCATCCCATCCTGCTCGCGGGTTTGGGTTGAACCGATATTTAGCGAAGAACCAATTGTTGCCCGAGGCAGGTTTGTCGATGTTACCTGGTTGTTGGGTAGTGGTGTCCGGGTCAAGAATTGATAGCCAGGATTGGGGATCATGATTTTCTGACCAATACTCAAAGTCGCAAGGACCGGGTCAATTTGTGGGTTGAGTGCTAGAAGTTTTTGAATTCCAAAATCACCCAAATTAAATTTCAGCGCAATGTTATATAAATTATCACCTGGCTGCACAGTATATTCAATTGGTGCGTTTGGCGATGGAATTTGGTTTTGTATGGCAGACTGAGAATTCGGGGGAGAATCTGTTTGCATGTCAACTGCCGGGGTAGCTTTTGCCAGGGGATTTGCTTGACTAATCAGCTCCATCGCGATTGTTGTCAGTGGAACAGATTTGGTTGTGGCGGACAAGTTATTCAAAATCAACATTCCAATCCAAATAGCCAGTATCAACGCCATTACAACCCATCTGACTTTCCAGAACCGGTCAGCGGGAGATTTTCCTGACGATAAACTAGAATCCAGACGGAGCTGTTCAGCTTCGCGGTGAGTAGCCTTAGCTGCCTGTGATATACGCTCTACCCCCTCTACTGTCTGAACTTGCTGTCCACTCCCGTTTGCGGGTGCGGACAGGCGCGTTTTCCCCACGGTATCAGTTTCGGCCTTCTTGTTTGCAAGTTTACGTTGTACTTCGGCCTGCGCATTCTCGATCTTTCCCAATATTTCCCGAAGAAGTCCAACCGTTTCCTTCCCATCCCAGAGACGGTCCTCCGGGTCTTTTGCCAGCATACGTGCCAGCAGGTCATCCACTTGGATGGGAATACCATCGCACAGGCTGGAGGCGCGCGTTCCCGCTTTCTGCATGGCGTAGTTGCGCCCGGTCAACATCTCAAACAGCACCACACCGAGCGTATAAATATCTGAGGGCGGCTGCAAGGCCACGCGCGTGGTTCCTTGCTCCGGGCTCATGTATGGGCCTGTTCCGGGATGCGGTGGGGCAATGGTACCCAACTGTGAGCGCAAGGTAAAATCATCAAACGTCTGCGCGATCCCCAGGTCGGCCAGTCGGGCGTGCCCATATCCATCGAATAGGATGTTGGCGGGTTTGATATCCCTGTGCACAATATCCATAGCGTGCAGGGATGCCAGACCTTGAGCGACCTCAAGACCAACCTGGAGGACTTTAGATACGGGCATATTTTCGCCCCGCTCGCGAAACGTTTTGAGCTTTTCCTGTAAGTTGCCACCCGGGGCGTATTCCATTTCCAGCAGCAACAACTCGTCCATGGCTTTAAAGCTGTGTACCTGTAGCAGGTGCGGATTTATCGTGGATGAATTCAACATCGCGCCCAGATGAGCTTCGAGCTGGAAGTGCTTGCGTCCCTCGTTGAAATCCTTGCTGCCAATCCCGGGCGCATCATGACGTAAAACTTTGATGGCGCGTCTGACGTTCAGACCCAGGTTGGTCACCAGATACACTTCACCAAAGCTACCCGTTCCGAGCAAGGCTTCGATGCGGTATTCAGCGAGCAGGATGTCACCGGGAGCGTAGGTCATAAGGTGTCAGGTGTCAGGCGAGTGCGGGGTGCGCGATCAGCGCCGGTTGCCAGGCTCGTTTATTTTAGCGGCCTGTGGCGCGGGGAAAACCCGGAATTAATTCGAGCGGGCACAACGGAACCCAATATTGTTGAAGGTATTGGATGGATCGTTGTCGTTACGGTAGGCAGAGCGCAGGTCGTAATTGCCGTCGTACCACGAACCGCCCCGCAACACTCGATAGTTCCCACTGGCCGGCCCGGTTGGGTTGCTGGTGGGTGAATAACCATAAGCTCCGTACCAATCCGCGACCCACTGCCAGACATTGCCAGCCATATCATCGGCACCATACGGGCTGTGGCCCTTTTGGTAACTCCACACTGCGGTTGTATCGCGAACATCCTGATTATAGTTCGCGTAGCTTTTATCAATGGCCGCGCCCCACGGGTAAGTGCGGTTATCTGTCCCGCGCGCCGCCAGCTCCCACTGCGCCTCAGTGGGCAGTTTCACCCCGGCCCATTCGCAGTAGGTTTCGGCCTGGCTCCAGTTCACATAGATGACCGGGTAATTGTCAAACAGCGAATTGCCATAATAACTCGAGCGGGTGGCTGAGCTTTTATTTGAAGGTTCCGTACAGATACCGGTCGCCACGCACTTCGCGTACTCCGCGTTGGTCACATCCGTCTCGTCGATCCAGTAGGCCGAGAGCGTCACCTGGTGCGGCGCGGCATCCGTAATATCTGCGCTGCCCATCGTGAACGTCGCGCCCGGCACATACGCCATCGTCATGCCATCCGCTGGACGGGTATAGGCTGCCCCGGCAAACGGGGCTGAAAATGCCAAGTTTGCAATTGCAAACGGAAGAATAACATAACAGCCGCCCAATAGTAGCACTGCCAGCGCTATCCAGCCCCAGTTGCGTGCCAGAAAACCCTTGCCCGCTGCCGGGGGAACCGGCTCGACCCGCTTTTTCTGTTCGGCCTGCTTGCGGGCTTCCTCTTCCTTGCGCGACTGCTCGCGGGCCTGTACTTCAGCCTGCGCCTTGCGCGCAACCTCCAGACGGGCCTGCTCGTCGGCCTTGCGCGCCTGGGCTTCAGCCTGCGCTTGAATCTCTTCTTTCTGGCGGGCCAGGGCCTGCTCCTGGGCGAGTGCTTCCGCACGGGCGGCGGCCTCTTGCCGGGCAAGCTCCGCCTGCTTTTCAGACTCTGCCTGTGCCAGGTGCGCCTGCTGCGCGGCTTGTCTTTGGGCTTCTTCCGCCAGCAAACCGGCCTGCAGGTTACGCAGCAAACTGGCGGCTTCTTCCCCATCCCAGGGACGCTGCTTGGGGTTTTCAGACAACATGCGCGCCAACAGTTCATCCAACCCGGCCGGCAGATCGCCCCGGAATTTGCTGGCCGGGGTGCCCGGGCGCTGGCTGGTGTACAGGCGCCCGGTCAGCATCTCGAACAGCACCACGCCCAGGGCGTAAACATCCGAGGGCGGGGTCAGGTACGAGCCGCTGTTTTCCTGCTCGGGGCTCTTATAGCCCGGCGTGCCGGGGTGCGGGCTGGGTTGGCTCAACTGCGAGCGCTGGCTCGGGCCGCCCGGCACCTGCGCCAGGCCAAAATCGGCCAGTTTGGCATGGCCCAGGTTGTCAAACAAAATGTTGGCGGGTTTCAGGTCACGGTGCACAATATCGTTGGCGTGCAAGCTCGCCAGGGCGTTGGCCACATCCACGGCAACCTGCAGGGCGGTGGCGACCGGGTAGGGCTGTCCACTGGTCTTGGCGGCCTGGATGCGTTTGGACAGGTCGCCGCCCGGCGCATATTCCATTTCCAGCACCAGCAGGTCTTCGGCCGCGTGCAGGTTATGCACCTGCAGCAGGTTGGGGTGCGGCGTGGGGGTATTGAGCATGGCGCCCAACTGCCCTTCGAGCCGGAAGCGCGCTTCGATGTTGTTAAATTCCTGGCTGCCAAGCCCGGGCGCGTCCCGGCGCAGCACCTTCAGGGCGCGCGATACCAGCAGTTCCAGGTGTGTGACGCGGTACACGTCGCCAAAGGCGCCGCCGCCCAGCCGTTCTTCGATGCGATATTTTTCGAGCAGGATGTCGGTCATAAGGAAGGTGTCAGGTGTCGGGTAAGAGCGAAGGTGCGGGGTGCGCGGGTAAGTGCGAAAGTGCGGAGTGCGGCGTAAGAGCCGCGTACAGATGTCCGGTGAAGGAGCGGATTAATTATAAATGAGAAGTGCGGTTTTTCGATGGATTGGCGGATAGTTGACTCCAACCTTCGTTGCACCATTCCGTTACACGGCGCTCCTGCGACGGATGATTGTGTAGCATGCGGGTAAGACTTCGGAAGTCTGGGTAGAGTCGTCGCCGGGTGCGTGATGATTGTGTAGCGTGCGGGTAAGACTTCGGAAGTCTTGCAGACTTCCGAAGTCTGGGTAGAGTCGCCGGGTGCGTGATGATTGTGTAGCGTGCGGGTAAGACTTCGGAAGTCTTGCCGGTTTTTGGCACTTCCGAAGTCTGGGTAGGGATCACGCCAGCTTCATTTGAATACGCCGGCATCGGCGGCACAGCGGAAACCCAGCCCGGCCTCGGTGTCATCCGCCACACGGCCAACCCGCGCCACATCGCGCAGCGCCTCAGCCGGGTTGGCAAATGAACCGCCGCGGATGACGTGTCCCTTGCCGGAGGCCGGGCCGGTCGGGTTTTCGAGCGGGGAAACCTGGTAATAGCCCGCCGAGAAAAAGTCCCTGACCCATTCCCAGACGTTCCCGGCCATATCCAGGGCACCATAAGGGCTGGCGCCCTCGGGATAATTGCCAACCGGGGCGGTGTCGCGATAACCGTCATCCTGGCTTTTGTCGCCGCCGCCCAGCGGGCAATTTGTATCGCAGTAATTCAACAGGCTGGCGGATGGCAAGGCGCTGCCCCAGGGGAACAAGCGCCCATCCGTTCCACGGGCGGCCTTTTCCCACTCGGCCTCAGTGGGCAGCCGCGCCCCGGCCCACTTGCAGTAAGAGACCGCGCCCACCCACGAAACGTTCACCACCGGGTAATTGGCATACTCGGGGTTGGTGTAATAATCCTTGCGGGTTTCCGAAGTGTAGTTGGCTGGCCGTGGACAGGCCTTGTCCGCGGCGCATTTCTGGTACATGGCGTTGGTGACCTCGGTTTTATAGAGGGCAAAGGTTTTTAATGTGACGTTATGGGCCGGGCCTTCGGCGCCCCAAAAATAAGGGTCTTGCCCGGGCTCGCTGCCCATCCGGAATTTCCCGGCCGGGACAGTCACAAGCTGCGCGCCATCCAGCGGGTTGAGCAGAATACCGGCGTCAGCCTGCAGGGTGGGCGTGTCAGTCAGGCGGGTGGGCGCGCTGAAGGGGGCGGCGGGCGTGTTGGCGGGCGGCAGCGGCGTATCCACCGCCGGGGAGGTGGGCGGCGGCGCGGCGGTGGGCGGCAAGGGGGCGGCAGTGGCAGGCGGGAGCGTGCTGGTAACCGTCGGCGCCACGTAGACCGTCGGCAGGGCCATGGTCGGGCCGGCTGTCGGGCCGGCTGTCGGCCGGTTGACCAGGCCGGTCGTGCAGCCGGACAGGCTCAAGGCCAACAGGACGCAAACCCGGATGAGATGCTGCTGGAAAGAATCAGGTTTCATAAGACAATCCATCCTTCCGCGGGAAGGAACCGCGGTTCAAAACGTGGCATCCATTAATTTTCTTTGCAAGTCGGGCAGATGAAGACATTTCCGCCCAGATCATCGACGTAGATCGACAGCCGGCAGTTGCTGGTATCCTGGCAGAGCGGCGCGCCGCAGCGGTAGCAGACGGCCTGCAGTTCATGCAGGCTGGTGCAGGAGGAACATAACACCAGGAAACCGGTGCGCTCAGTGGTCAGACGCTGGATGCGCTGGCGGGTCTTTTCAGCTTCGACCTCTACCCCGATGATCTGTTCGATGGTGGGAGATTTGTCGACCAGTACAGCCTGATCCGGCTCGGCCGGGCCGCCTTCGATCCAGCCCGCCAGCTTTTTACGGGCATCTTTCAGCAATTCCATAAAATCAGCCATGCGTGTTAGCCTCCTGCCCGGGGTTGGTTTCCGAGAGCACTTTCTGGATGGTCATCTGGAGCTCGTCGCGGGTGGCTTGCAGATATTGTTCACTTAATTCATCGTAAGCCTGTCCCTGCACCGACATCTCGAGATGGGTGATACCCTGCCTGGCATCCCCCTGCCCAAAAACGATGATATGGAAATCGATCGGAAAGGTCTGGCGGTAATTCCGTCCGGAAATATCCCAATGCCAGCGGCCGGCCTCGCCGTTCTGATCATCCACCTGCGGGATGCTTTCCACCACGCGGCGGACATAGGTCTGCGCGGCGGCGCTGTAGGTGCCCGGCTCGGAATTGAGCGCATCCACAAGCGCGCGCACGCGCTGCGGGGTGGGAGCGCAAGCATAGGAATTGCTCGGCACCGTCAACGTTTTTGACTTGGAAACCGGCAGGCGCGCCAGGGCCAGGTCAAAATCCAGGTCAATGCTGGTGGCGCCGTCAAACGGCAGCGGCTGGCGGGGATTTTTCTTGTCATCCACCGGGTAGCCCAGCGACGAGAAATAACGGGCGCCGGCCAGACCGGAGAGCAGAGCCGGTACCCGCACGCGCACGTGCCCCAACAGCCGCGCGCCGGGCTCAATCGACTGGTCAAACTGAATTTCGGGCAGCGCAAAACGCACGATATTCTGCTCGAGCGGGATATACAATCCGCGCCAATCAACCTGGAAATATTCGTGCCCGGCGCGCTGCACCCTGGTCAGATTACCAGTCGCGCGCGGGCGGCCAAATACGGCAGGATCGACCAACACCTGGGCCACCTCGAGAATGGCGACCCGGTCACGGCCAAGTTCATCCTGGCTGGTGGCTTTTTCCAATCGGGCGGCAAGCTGGGGGAAATAGCGCGGGTTGAGCTGCACCTGGAGCTGCAGGCTGCGTATGTTGCCGACTTCAAGCATGAGCGGCACAATCCGCAAGGGCAGCGCGCCCCATTCCTGTTCCTGCAGCTTGACGCTGTAACGCCAGGCGCGCGGCCAGCCCGGGTCGCTGGCGCCTTTGCCGCCGTTCAGATAAGCGCTGGCGGCGGTCTGCCCTTCCAACCAGAACAGGTTGCGGCGGTCGGCCAGATAGCGCGTTTCGGGCGCATCCGGGCGCTGATCCTGCCCGGCGACGGAGCGGTTGATCAGCAGGCGCGGCCGCCCGCCCAGCATCAGGTAGCCGGTTTGGAATTGCAGGCTCTGCTGAGCAGGAATCTCATATTTGTGGCGGTACTGCTGCATCCTGATCTTATCCTGGGGCGTGAAGCGGAAGTTCGGGCGCAGCCAGCCCAGGACTTCACCATCCACCCGGGTTTTGACCTTGCCCTGCTCATCCAGCTCCAGGCTGGCGGTCAGCGCTTCGAGCGCTTCAATGCGCTCAGAAACCAACCCGAGCGGCAGTTCCGCCTGGTTTCTGAGGCGTTCTTCATTTAGTTTCTGCCGATCCAGGCGCCTGCCGACAAAAAAGACCACCGCCCCAAATGCAAACAGCATACCGAAGCGCAGCAGGCTCAGCCCAAGCGAGGTCGCCTCCGGGCCATAGCATAACCCGCTCTTTAACCCGCTGTAAGCGCCCGGGTCGCGCAGGGCTTCCGACCAGGCGGCCGGGCCAACCGGGAAATCCGCCGGCCGGCGCAGCAGGCAGGAGGCCAGGCTGGTGGCAAAAACAAAGCAGAATAACAGTGAAAGCAGGGCGATCAATACGCCCGGCGCCACCATGATCTTGCGGTAATTGAGGCTGTAATGAACATGGTATTCGCAGTGGGCGCCTTCGCTCTTCAAGGGCCAGGTTCCCAGGCTCAACTGGCTGAACTCGCGGTTCTCCGTGAACCACGAAAGCGACGGTTTGACCGGGCCGTGCTGCGCGCACATTGGACGCCCGCAGTGATGGCAGATCACCACAATTTCGGGTGAACCGCAGCGGTAACAACGGATTTCAGCGCTCTGGCTAATCAATTTACCTTCCATGCGACCCTCCTAGCGTAAATCCGCCACGGCATTGAACCGGCTCTTCAACTGATCCATCAAGGCATCCACATCCAGGGCCAGCAAGCTGCCCGGCCCATTCACCTGGCCGCGCACCTGCAAAGCCAGGTCGCTTGTCTCCCAGGTGGTGCTGACTTCGCCGCCCTCCGCCAGGGTATGCCGGCGCTGGGTGTTGGCCAGTGAAACCGGCAGCGCCCAGACCTCCAACTGCAAATCGGCAGGGTCTTGCGAATCAGAGATGGACAAGCGCCGGGCCGTCACCACGCCAATCTGCACCTGGTGATCGACATCCTGCTGCTTGAGAACGACCGTTTTGAGTTCGGGCTGCCCGGCTTTGTAACCCATATCGCGCAGGGCCGCGGCAATGTCATCCATGCGCACCGGCGAGAGACGCACACCGCGCAGGTACCACTGGCGGTAGACCGCCCGGCGCCGGTGCTTAAAACGCTCGCTCAGGATGGCGGTGAAACCCACATTAATCAGGGTGAGTAGTTCAATGCGCCGCGCAAATTCATCATTGCGCTCGCCATAAACATCCAGCCAACCCACCAACCGCCCGCTGAGCAGGCAGCCCTCGATCTTGATGCGCGCCGAGCCATTCAGTTCATCCTGGCGGATGACCTGGCCGGGATAATTCAGGGTCAGGCGCAGCAGGCAGCTATACGGCACCAACTGCGAACCCGCCTGCGGTTCGCCGCGCAGCGCCTGCACATCCGGCACCTCCACGCTCTGATCATCAGGATTGTAACGGAAGCCCAGCTCGCCGGGCCCATCTGGCGCCTCGACGCGCATCAGCCAATCGGGCGCGATGGTCGGCCAGCCAAACTTCAGGGCCTGGATGGTGACCTTGACCTGCTCAGAGGCCAAAAAGTCGGGCAGGAAGACTGTCACCGCCAGCGCCACCACCATCTGGCCGCCCTGCAGCGGCTCGCCATCCAACAATTCCAGCACTTCGGAAATATTTCCGGCTTTCTGGCTGATCTCCTGCAGCTTCCGCGAAGCCTGGGTGGTTTCCAGCGCATCGCGCACATTGTCGTAAACCTGCATTTCCATGCTCAGCGGCATAAAAGTGGGCGCCTCGGGCTTGTACGTTTTCTCGATCATGGCCCGCAAGGTATCGGCAGTCCACAGGTCGGGGCTGGTCATTTGGGCGTCACGCAGGGGGATCTGGATGGCGTACTGGTTCAACCCGGCCGGGCGATCCCAATCATGTTCCCAATCCGGGGGCATGGAGACCGCCAGGCGGCCAATTTGCCCCAGCGCGGGGCGGTCGAGGTTTTTGCCTACGCGTTCGCGCAAGCGCGCGGCGGTTTCCATGCTGAAGCAGCGGTAGCCGTCATAAGGCACCTCGATATTGATCACGCCAGACGGAATGTCTTGCCCCCGCGTTTCCGGGTTGAGCCCCAGGCTCACAAAGTATGAATAGGTTTCACAGGCCGAGATACGCTCCGGCAGTACATCCGCAAACAGCAAATTGACATCATCCATCAGCTTTTACCCTCCACCTTGCAGCGGGAAGATCAGGCCGGGCGGCCGATCACATGCCCACATTGAACACAAAATTGAGACATGGGAACTTTTTGCCCACAGTGCGGGCAGATACCCTCTTCCACCCGGTCAGCGGCGCCGGGCAGCGGCGGGTCAAGCGGCGCACGCTCACCGGTCTCGGCCTGGAAGCCAGCTTCCCCGACCCGTATGTGCGGGTCTGCGCCGATCATAACCACATCACCAACCGTGACGGCGGCGGGCGCCGGCGCGTGGGATGGATGAACTTTCAAGCCCAGGTCAAAGGTTTTTGAGATGCGGGTCTGGCCCTCCAGACCGTCCAGCTCGATGCGCAGCACGCAATCGCCGGGCGTGGCGGCTGTGACGCGCAGCCTGAAGCTGGCGCTCTGGCCCGCAGCCAGAGCCCCCAGGCTGAGGCGCGCGGGCTGCGCATCAAAATCCGGGCCGGACAGTCGCAGTTCGGCGGCGTCCAGACGGTACGGGCTGTCGTTGCGCAGGTTAAATTCCAGCTCGCGCCGGGTTCCGCTGACCAGGTCAGGCACTGGCTGGCAGGTCAGGATCAGCCTGTCGATCGGGAACGTCCCCAGCGGCAGCACCAGCAGCTCCAGCCGGGCATCCGGGAAGCTCAGCCCGTGCCCGTTCAGGCGGGCGGTGATGTGCGTGAAGCAGACCTCCAACGGCCCGGTTTCGCGCAGCAGCAGCGGCAGAACGACCCGCGCTTCAGAGCCCGGCGCAAGCTGCGGAATGATCAGCCGCGGGCGGAGGGCGTGCGCCCGCGGGCTGTCTTGCGCTTGCAGCGCCAGGTTTTGCAGGCTGCCCGCCAGGGCGTGCCGCAAGCCCAGTTCGAGGCTTACCTGGCCCGGATTGGCGTTGATTATTTTTTGCAGAGCATAAATTTCCAAATCGCCCATGGCTACTTCACCGGAAGCGAATAGATGAGCTGGTTTCGGCTGCCATCCTGTGCCTGTGGATCGACCTGGAAAATGTGGATTTTTTGGGGAGTAAGCTGGCCCGCCACAAATCCGCTGGAACCGGCGTTATTCTGCAAAAGATTTTTATAAAAACCCTGGCGGGCGGAGGTGAACAGGGAAGAGTTCTGGCGCAGCACAGCCAGGCTGAGCTCGGCAGCCATCAGGTTCTCGTACCCAAAAGGCTGGTTTTTGAGCACCGAAAAAAGCGGCAGCTGCTGATCGCCGCCCGGTACGCTGCTGGCGTTTAATTCAAAAAAGGGCGTGGTGTAAAAAACCGGGCCGCTGCCGGCTGGCAGCGGGTACAGCCCCTCAAAGTTGATCGTGTCATTGCCGATGAAAGGGATCTGCAGCCCGGCGCTGTGCAGCTCCTGTAGAACGGACGAGGCGGTGGGGGCGCTGCCCAGGAACAGCACGGCCTGGGCCTGGCTGCTCTTGATCTGGCTGCCGAGGTTGGCCGCCTGGGATTTGTCTTGAAGCTGCAGGCTGCCAACCACGCGCAGATGGTTTTGCGCCATGCTGTTGAATTCATCCAGCAAGCCCTGCGCGTTGGCGCTGGATTCGGCCACCACGTAAATATCGCTGACCCGCAGGCGGTTCATCAAAAAGTCGGCCAGCGCCTGGCCCTGGTGCACATCCAGAGCCGGGATGCGGTACAGGTTGTGGAACTGGCTGGCATCCAGGCTGGCGGCGGTGCTGGCGGGTGTGATGACCACCAGGCTGTATTCCTGCGCCACCTCGGCCGCGGCCAGCACCTGGGGGGCGTTCAACGGCCCGATGATGACGGCTGTGTTGGGGTTGCGGGCCGCGGCGCTGGCCGCAGCGGCGGCCCCATCCGGCGTAGCGCCCGTGTCATAGAAGCTCATGCTGACCTGCAGACCGCTGGCGTTGGTGTCAATGACGCGGCTGACCCCCTGCTGGAGTGACTGGCACAGGCTGGCCTGGCTGCCGTTTTGCGCGCACAGCACCGCGATTTGCGGGCTGCTGTCGCTGCCCCAACTGGCGGCTGAGGCCAGGTTGACGAGGGGCCCGACGGCGAAAAAGATCAGCGCGACTGCCAGGGCGCCCAAACCATAAAACAACAGAACTGTTTTTTCTGTGGATGACACCATGGATGGTTTTTGCATCATTTTCCTCCTGCAGAATACCCAAAAAATTTCCGGCCCAATTCATTTTAGAATCGGAAAGCGCGTATGTCAAGCGAATATGGAAAGCCGTCCACGAAGAAAGGCCACGAATACGCGGCTCGCATTCGATTATTCATGCCATTGCGTGGATGGCCCGTTCAAAGCCGTCCACGAAGAAAGGCCACGAATACGCGGCCCGCATTCGATTATTCATGCCATTGCGTGGATGGCCCGTTCAAAACCGTCCACGAAGAAAGGCCACGAATACGCGGCCCGCATTCGATTATTCGTGCCATTGCGTGGATGGCTGTGTCAGAAGGCGCTCCCACATGTAATTGCCTTGCTCAACATGGCTCATAAACCTCAAACCTCGGGTAAAACGCAAAACTGCAGGTAACTTTTGTACCGGTG
>CAIWAX010000103.1 GCA_903910795.1 uncultured Anaerolineae bacterium | reverse complement strand
CAGGGGTGACATCATCATTGGACATGACTGGATTCTACTACGTGAAGGGAGAGATTGAGAAAAAAAGTTTGCCAGTTTTGAAGGCTTAACGAGATATTGGGGCTAAAGGTTTGTGAAAAATAGGATAAAAGGGTTGGCGAAAAGTTTGTATTTCTTGTGAAATGCGCTATAATATATTCACTATATTTTCATGAAACGGAGGAAGTTATGGCCAGTGTAACGTACGATCATGTAACAAAAGAGTTTGGTAATGTGAGAGCTGTCAATGACCTGAATATGGAAATCGGAGATAAGGAATTCCTTGTCTTCGTTGGCCCTTCTGGTTGTGGTAAGACGACTGCTTTGCGCCTGCTTGCCGGTCTTGAGGAAATCACCAGTGGTCGGATTTTAATCGGAGATCGTGTAGTCAACGATGTGGCTCCGAAAGATCGTGACATCGCGATGGTTTTCCAGTCTTACGCTCTATATCCGCATCTGACTGTCTTTGATAATATGGCTTTCAGTTTAAAACTGCGCGGTACATCTAAAGATGAGATTAAGAAGCGGGTAGGTGAGGCTGCTGACATTCTGGGCATCAACGAACTCCTCGAGCGCAAGCCTCGCCAGCTATCCGGTGGCCAGCGTCAGCGTGTGGCCGTAGGCCGCGCAATTGTGCGCCACCCCAAAGTATTCCTTTTCGATGAACCACTGTCGAACTTGGATGCCAAGCTGCGTGTTCAGACTCGCGCCGAGATCAGCAAGTTGCACCAACGTCTGCAAACCACCTTTATTTATGTTACACATGATCAGACTGAAGCGATGACAATGGCGACCCGCATCGCGGTCACCAATAAGGGCATGCTCCAGCAGTTGGATACCCCGCAATCGATGTATGATCGCCCTGCGAACATGTTTGTCGCCGGTTTTATCGGCTCTCCGGCTATGAACTTTTTCCCTGGCAAGATCAAAAAAGAGGGCGGCAAGCTCTTTGTTGAAACCGCTGGTTTCTCAGTGGCTATTCCCGATGAACGCGCCAAACCCTATTTTGATTATGTTGACAAGAAGGTTGTATTCGGCATTCGTCCTGAAGATGTAAAGAATCCTGAATTCATGCCGCCGAACATTCATGGTGAGAAGATGCCCGCCAAGGTTGACGTTATCGAATTAATGGGTAACGAAATCTATCTCTACATGGTGAGCGGTGGTAACAACTTTGTAGCTCGCGTTGATCCTCGAACAAGTTTCAAAGCAAATGAGGATGTTCAGGTTGCTCTTAATATGGACAACTTCCACATTTTCGATCCTGACACTGAGAAAGCAATTCGCTAATCGTTTGTAAACCAAAAACCGCCAGAGGGCAAACGCTCCTGGCGGTTTATTTTGTCTATTGGAGTTTTTTTATGGAAACAAAATTCAAGTTGGTACTGGTGCGTCATGGCCAGAGTACATGGAATCTGGAGAACCGATTCACTGGTTGGACAGATGTGGATTTAACCGATCTCGGAGTTTCAGAAGCTAAAAATGGCGGTAAGTTACTGAAAGATGGCGGATATGATTTTGATATTGCCTATACTTCTGTGCTGAAAAGGGCGATCAAGACCCTGGGAATTGTCCAGGAGGAAATGGGGTTGGAGTGGATCCCGGTGGTGCGTGCCTGGCAGTTAAACGAACGCCACTATGGTTCCTTGCAGGGTTTGAACAAGGCCGAAACTGCTGAAAAATTTGGCGAAGCGCAGGTCAAGGTTTGGAGGCGCAGTTACGATGTGCCGCCACCTGCCCTTGAGCTGAATGATGAACGCCACCCGCGCTTTGACCGGCGTTATGCTGGTTTAACGCCTGAAGAATTGCCTGCCACTGAATCCTTGAAAATTACATTGGATCGTGTGTTGCCGTACTGGCACAGCACACTGGCTCCCATGATAAAGACTGGCAAACGGGTCTTGATTGCTGCTCACGGCAACAGCCTGCGCGCAATGGTTAAATACCTGGATAATATTCCTGATGCTGAAATTACGGAACTCAATATTCCTACAGGGATTCCGCTGGTTTATGAACTTGATGCTGATTTAAAGCCCATTAAGAGTTATTATCTGGGCGATGCTGAGGCTGTGGCAAAGGCTGCGGCTGCGGTTGCGGCTCAGGCCAGCAAAAAGTAGGTCAATCCATTAATTTCTAAAACGCAAACCTCGAGGGTTTTATAAACCTTCGAGGTTTTTCGATTAAAATCAACCGATGACACTTGATCAGGATTTTGTTGCAGAACTACGCAGGCATTTTATCGGTGATATTCGTTTAGATGTTGCCAGTCGCATTTTGTACAGCACGGATGCCTCCATATACCAGGTTGAACCGCTGGGTGTGGTAATTCCACGCACCCAGGAAGATTTGATCGCGGTGGTTGAATTGGCAGCGAAGTACAAAGTGCCGATTTTACCGCGTGGTTCTGGTTCGTCGCTGGCGGGACAGGCTATTGGAAAGGCGTTAATCCTCGATTGTTCCCGATACCTCGATCACCTTCCCTTTGGGATTAATGTTGAGTCCCAGACCGCCGTAGTTGAGCCAGGTGTTATTCTTGCCAGATTGAATAAAGAAGCGGCCAGGTTTGGTTTGATGTTTGGCCCAGACCCGGCTTCTGCTGAACGAGCAACGATGGGTGGGGTGATCGGTAATAACGCCACCGGGGCTCACTCCATTCTTTATGGAATGACAGCAGATCATCTGGTATCAGCTGATGTCATCCTTGCGGATGGAAGCCTGGCGACCTGGGGCAACTTTAATGAGGCACTGGTAGGGGCCAGCTCCCGGCAGGCTGAAGTGGTCAGAACGCTGACTGCCATCCGTGAATCCGATGCCGAAGTTATAAAGGAAAATTGGCCGAGAGCCTGGCGTAATTCGGCTGGTTATCGTTTAAATTACCTGCTGCCCTGGTCTGCCACTCAGCCACCCCAGTGGAAAGGGGCCTATCCATCTGAAAAGGCCAGCATGGCTGCCCTTCTTGCGGGTAGCGAGGGCACACTGGCGGTCATGCGCCAGGCGACTGTCAGGTTAGTTCCGAAGCCAGGATACACCATCCTGGGTGTTTTGAATTTTGACAGCCTGGTGGACGCCTGTGATGCTGTGCCTGATTTATTGCGAAAAGGACCATCCGCGATTGAACTGATCCCCCAACTTCTTATTCATTTGGCCAGGAACGTACCTGCGTATGCCAGTCAATTAGGGTTTGCCAAAAATGACCCTGCGGCGTTGCTGGTGGTTGAGTTCTCTGGGGATGATATGGATGTCTTGAGGGAAAGGGCTAGGGCGCTAAGGCCGGATGTGCTAATTGCAGAAGCGCCCGCAGATCAGGCCCGCATCTGGACTGTTCGTAAAGTAGGCTTAGGAATTTTTGACTCATCTGCGGCTGAAGCGCGCCCGATTGCTTTTATTGAAGATTGTGCCATCCCTGTTGACCGGCTGGGGGAATTTGTGCGAGGTGTGGAGGCGATTTTGGCTGATCACCACACCCATGCTGCTTTTTATGCGCATGCCAGCGCTGGCTGTTTACACATCCGCCCGATTCTGAATTTGAAGACTTTGGAAGGAGTACGCGATTTACGCTCTATTTCGCAAGAAGTGCTTCTCCTCACATTGCGTGTAGGTGGATCGATGTCTTCCGAGCATGGGGATGGTCTTGCACGTTCTGAATGGCTTCAGCAAATCTATGGTGGTCAGGTGATTTCAGCCATGAAACAGTTGAAGCAAGTTGCAGACCCCGATTTCATCCTGAACCCATCAAATCTATTCAACGCACCGCAGATGGATACAAATCTGCGATTTGGTACTGATTACCGCACAAAGCTATGGGCACCGGCAATGAGTTACAGTCGGGCTGGCGGGCTGGCGGGAGCCATTGAACAATGTAATGGACAGGGTGTTTGTCGGAAAGCCGATGGGGTGATGTGCCCGTCTTTTCAGGCAACACGCGAAGAAGCGAACTCTACGCGCGGCCGGGCGAATCTTCTGCGAGCGTTGATTTCGGTTGAATCACGCGGGTTGGCTTCAGAGCATGTGAAAGAAGCGCTTGATTTATGCCTGGCCTGTAAGGGTTGCAAGGCTGAGTGTCCGAGTAATGTTGATATGGCTAAATTGAAATATGAATTCCAATCACATTATTACGAAAATCACCGCCGCCCAATCCGGGATTATTTGTTCGGCTACATCGGCACTCTGGCAACCCTGGGTGCGCCATTTGGAAGAATTTTTAATTGGGTCACTGATCTGGGTTTAGTTCGGGGAATGGCCCAAAAAGTGTTGGGAGTTTCGGCCAAACGCGTTTTTCCGAAATTCGGGATCCGGCATCAGCAAAAGATGAGGTTGAATGACAACTCACCTTTTACAGCGATTGAAGAATGTCTTTTTCTTCCTGATACCTTCACACATTTTTTTGAGCCTGAGATTGAAGCGGATGCCCTAAATTTACTGGCAGCCTGCGGCATACGGGTTAAAATCCTGCCAGTTTTTGGAGCTGGGCGGACCTTGATTTCTAAAGGTTTTATTGGCCCTGCCCGGCAGCATGTCAGACATCTTCTTGATCAAATTTCCATTGCAGATCCTGCGGGTAAATTACCCCTGGTTGGTCTTGAACCATCGGAAATTTACACATTGCGTGATGAATTGTTGGATTTACTGCCAGAGCACTCTTCGAAAATTGAATCTTTGATGTTACGAGCCTGGCTAATAGATGAGTATCTGATCCGCAAAGCTGCTGGTGTTGAGGGTGTGCGCATAACCAGAGCTGGTTTAACCCCAGACCCGATGCGTAACAATAAAATACTTTTACATGGTCATTGCTACCAGAAGGCGCAGCCACCGCATGCTGATGGTTTTCCGATTGGCATAAACGCTTCCGCGGAATTATTGAGAGCGGCTGGTTATGAAGTTGAGATTCTCAATACTGGTTGTTGCGGAATGGCAGGCGCCTTTGGATACGAGTCTGAACATTTCGATTTATCCATGCAAGTTGGAGAATTGAAATTATTTCCTGCAATACGCTCCAGAAATAAGGCCGGCAAGATAGCAGTTGCGGCGATTGGAACTTCCTGTCGTTCGCAGATTGAAGATGGTACAGGGGTAAGCGCCCAGCATTCGGTCCAGTTGGTTTCAAAAAGACTGACTTCCTGAAGACGTATCTGATAGAATGAAACCTGCTGACCAGTGTATCTTTCAGTCAGCCTGGAGAAAAAATATTGAAAGCGCTAAATCAAGTTGATTATGAACGTGTTCGTCCGTTATTTCGTAAAATGGATATTCATCTGCCACTCCAGGCCATTCTGGCTGGAAGTGTAAATGCGCCTATCTTTGTTGATAACCCTCTGCACCCTCAGGTTGCCATTACTTGGACTGGGCATCGTTTTTACCTGGCTGGTTCGCCAGGAAACACAGATTTGATTGCTTTTGCTCGCAAGATATTCCTGGAGAATTTTGCCATGTCTGCCTGGCAAGCAGGCATTGAATCATACATCATATATTACCCCACTGAAAAATGGTCGGGTTTTATCAAGGCCATGCTCCAGCAAAAATACCCGATTCCATCACAACGATCTTACTTTTCCTGCAAGGCTAATCGATCTGAATTCCAGGCTGCGCCGGAAGGTTATTCAATCCGGTCAGTGGATGCAGCTTTGTTGGCTGGGAAATGGAAAAATCTGGATTTGTTGTTGGATGATATGGTTTCTGAGAGAGAAACCGTTAAAGAATTTTTGGAAAAAAGCTTTGGAGTTTGTCTGGTTCATGGCGATCTGATTTTGGCCTGGTGCTTGTCAGAATTCAATACCGGCCATCGCAGCGAGGTCCGAATTAGTGTGGATGAGGGTTATCGACGCGCAGGCTTTGCCACCTTGCTGACCAGGGCTTTTCTGGAGATGGCTCGTAAAAAGGATGTGGCAATTATTGGTTGGCACTGCGGAAGCAACAATACTGGGGCAATCGCCACTGCGTTAAAATCCGGTTTCGAAAAAGTGGCGGATTATCCGGTCTTTATTGGCTGGTTTGATGATGCTGTAAATATTGCCAGGAATGGGTATTTTGCTCACGGGCGCGGAGAATATGCTGAGGCGCTGGCATTTTATGAAAAGTCATTAGCCTTGGGGGAAGTGCCTGATCAGGTGTATTGGGCGACCGCTTGTGATGCTGCCATGATTGGCCAGTCTGATAAAGCCATCGATTACTTGACCCAGGCAATTGCACATGGTTTTGATGATTTGGAACAAATCCAGTCTTCAAAATATCTGCTCAGTTTGCACGATACCGATGCCTGGAAAGAGATTATCAAAACACTGGGATAAACGATTTTCGATGTTGTTATAAGGGGGGAAATGCTGTGTTTCATTCAGGAATAGTGGCCCTCAGCGCAGAGACGGCGATTCCAAAGGCTACTTCAACATTCAAGGAGCGCTTTTTGCCTAGCATTGGGATAAAAACAATGCGCTCACACA
Source organism: uncultured Anaerolineae bacterium (assembly GCA_903910795.1). Taxonomy (GTDB): domain Bacteria; phylum Chloroflexota; class Anaerolineae; order Anaerolineales; family Villigracilaceae; genus UBA5195. The sequence goes on along the minus strand of CAIWAX010000103.1, from coordinate 40,568 downwards.
AATCAAGCAGTTCAGGATCTACACCGCAGACTTCATTCCCAACTGCCAGCGCGATTGGTTTTCCATCCCATTTAAAGGCTGAGTAAATCGGTACTGCCCTATCATCCTGTTCCAGGGCCCATAAGTGTGACCCGCTTTCAATGATTTGACGGGCAGTCAGGAGCGCGTTCCTGGAGTAAACCCAGTCGAGATTTGTGGTTGCGCCTAATGCGGTTTTTGCCACGGATGGATGATCGGGTGTGGGTGTGATACCGCACAAATGTAGTTTTGCAACTCCCAGCCCATCCGCTGTTCGAAAGATAGCTCCCACATTCCAGGCTGACCGAATATTATCAAGCAGAGCCTCAATCTTAAGAGGTGTTTCGACAGTCGAATTCGGTGTTTCTTCCGAAAGACTGCCAATTTGTACAGGTTTAGTAGTGCCCAAGCATACTGGACAGCGCTCTCCAAAAGGATGCCCTTTGACAAGTGGATAGCGAAGACCACAATTTTGGTTTTCGCATAGTCTAATCTCGAAACGTTTCGCCATTATCGAATTTATTGATGCCTTTTGATTTGCTGTTTATTCTCTGGTGGCAAAGGCGATCGCTTCCTTGATACCCATTGCGAACCCCTTTTGAAATAATTGCTCAAAACTGCTTTCGCCCAGCGCAACACGAGCGGCAGTAAGGCAGGCTTCATAGCCTGACCGTTCTGCATCGGAAATAGGATAATCATCTTTTTGGCGTAAAAACGATGAAACCCCAAAGAGCTGTGCTGCTCGCTCCGGGTTACCATCCAGAAGTTCCAGACGTGCCTGTCCATCGATCATAAACCAGATATCTGTGATGTCGGAACCTGATCTCAAAAATTCAGGCAGGGCGTTGAGACCTGTTCTTAGCATGGGGCGGGCCTTGGTTTCATTTCCTTCCAAAAGGTATACATACCCGATCAAGCCAATATAATTATCCCTCATCATGGCATTGGTATCGATATAATTTGCCTTGGCGGCGCTTGAGAAACGAGTTTTGGCTTCACTCAAGTTCATTTGTGCCAGCGCTACAACTCCCAGAAACCAATCTGCGTAAGAAATTCCGGCTGATGCGCCCAGGTGCTCGCAAATTTCCCTCGAGCGCAGGAAATATCCTCTGGCTGTCTCCCAATCTCCCAGGATGCGGGCAATATTTCCGAGATTGTCCAGAGTCAGTGATATGGTAAAAGATCCAGCATCGTGATATTTCATACTTTCTTCATAGAGTCGGCGCGCTTTCTCAAATTCTTTGTCGCTCTTGGCAATATTCCCCAGGTTATTCAGACAGCGCGAAATTCCATCTCGATTGTTGAGCTTTCTGAAGAGTTCCAAAGCTGTTTCATAATATTTTTCTGCGCGGTGCCATTCAGCTATCCCAATTTCCAGGTTACCTGCGCCATTGAAAGCATAAGCTCTCTCCAGGTCAGAAACATTTGTCTCCATTAATAGCGCGCTCTCAACCCAATGCAACGGCTCCAGCTTATTTACTCGTTGAACCCAGTATTCCCATAAGCGACTGACTTTGAAAGCCAAATTTGGCTGCTTTTTATCAAGGCTCAATTCCATCATTGATCGCAGGTTATCGAGTTCATCATCTAGTTTTGCAAAAAAAGCAACCTCATTCGTTCCGCCCTGTGCTTGCAGGGTTTTATCCAGCAAATCGGTGATCCTTTTCGCCAACTCCGTCTGAATGTTCTGTAATTCACCACTTAGGGTTAACTTTTCAAAAGCATACTCGTGTATGGTTTCCAACATGGTAAAGCGTGTCTCGTCGTTTTTACTATCCACCTGTTTGATCAGGCTTTTATCCATCAATGATTCGATCAAACTTAAAATATCAATCACTAGATCCTGTCCGCAAACGGCTTCGGCGCTTTCCAGTGTCCATCCGCCTACAAACACACCCAATCTGGAGAAGAATTTTTTTTCAGTTTCGTCAAGCAGTTCATAACTCCAATCAATGGTATTGCGAATGGTTTGTTGGCGGCCAGGCAAATCGCGGGCACCTCCTGTAAGTGTCTCCAGCCGGTTTTTTAACTTTTCCAACATTAAAGCCGGTTTTAACAGACGCGACCGGGCCGCAGCCAGCTCAATTGCCAGCGGCAAGCCGTCTAGTTTTGTGCATATTTGAGCCACGATCTCTGCGTTATCTTCATTAAATGTGAAGGCCGGGTTGGCGGCCCGGGCGTTTTGAATGAACAAAGCCACGGCTTCATATTGCGCAAGCACAGCCGCAGTTTGCTTTCTTTTTAGTTCCGGCAGACCCATAGGCGGTACAGGGTAATCGTGCTCGCCTCTCAGGCGCAGAACTTCGCGGCTGCTTACTAATATTTTAATTTTTGGCGCAGAGCCCAACAGGTTGCCGAGCAGTAGAGCTGTGCTGATGATATGTTCAAAGTTATCCAGGATAAGCAACAAATTCCGATCGTGAAGAAACTCATTGAGAGCCTGAATTACTGTGGTGCCGGATGATTCACTTACTTTCAAAGCGGCTGCGATGGTTGGAAGTAATAATTTGGGATCTTTCAGGGAAGCGAGTTCGACAAACCAGACTCCATGTTCAAATTCATCCACCAGCTCTGCGCCGGCTTGCAGGGATAATCTGGTTTTTCCGGTTCCACCCGGTCCTGAAAGTGTCACCAGCCTGACCTGCGGGTTTCGAAGTAACCCCAGAACGGCTGAAATTTCACGTTCCCGGCCGATAAACGGCGTTGGCTGGTTGGGTAGATTATTAAGTTGGGTAGTCAGGGTTTTCAATGTTGGGAACTCGAATGGAAGACCGGGCGTGACTACCTGGTAGATATGTTCGGAGTGGGTTAAATCTTTCAAGCGCTGCTCGCCCAGGTCGTGCAATGTGATGTTTTCAGGTAATTCATCTTGCACCAGGTTCTGGCTGGATTCGGAAATCAAAATTTGGCCGCCATGACCAGCAGACATCAACCTCTGCACCCTGCTGAGCGTTAGATATCCTGTGTAATCGCCAATTGGGAGGATTTCCGCGCTGCCAGTGTGGATACCCATCCTGACTTTGATGGGAGTATTCCCCCATTCTTCTTTGATCAAATTTGTCTGGGCTTTTACAGCAGCCCGCAAACAGTCGATAGCAGTATCAAAGCTGGCACAGAATGCGTCTCCAACAGTTTGGAATGTATACCCCTGGCAAGATTCGATTGCATCTCGCATGATTTCGTGATGACGAGATTGCAGCCAGCTCCATTTTTCCAGATTCTCTTCTGCCAGGCGTGTGCTGCCTTCGATATCTGTAAACAGAAAGGTGACTGTACCGGTGGGGAGGATAATGGACATACGGGCATACCTTTTTATTTAAAATTTTTCAAGGATGAAGACTCTACTGATCTTTAGAGTGGTTTTAAACTCACGATTTGTGAACAGGAATGTTAATAGTATATAACAAAAATTCGCTTACGTAGCTAATTTTTGATCCAACCTGACTTGAGCAGGAAAGTAAAAAGGGCTGCCTGGAAATAGGCAACCCTTTTTAACCATTTTTCTAATTTTGGAGATGAAATTACAGTGACAGCGAGGCTTCGATCATACCGGTCTGGGAGTTGGTTGAAAAGCTGGAGAACCCGGCCTTTCGGCATAATTTCTGCATAGCTTCATTTTCTTTTGACATCACAGCGATGATTCTTCGAATTTTTTCATGTTTTGCAGCGATGATCAGTCGGCGAATGAGTTCAACGCCAATGCCTTGGCCCTGGAATTTGTCGCTAACCAGCAAGCTCATGCGGGCGTCTTCGTCATCGCCGCGGAATTTGCTCAAACGACCTACCGCAAAAATAGCGCGCTGGTCTCCATCATCACCTTCCACTACCAGGGCGATCTCACGGGCATAATCGCAGTGGCAGACACGTGAGAGACGCTCATGGGTAACACGTTCGCTCAACAACATTGGGGACAAGTAACGCAAATAAACCGAACGGTCAGACAGTACTTCATGGAAGTGGAACATCAGCGGTTCGTCTTCGGCGCGGATCGGGCGGATAACAACTTCCTGTCCGTTTTTCATAGCCCATTTTCCGACGTAACGGTTCGGGTAAGGACGAATAGCCAGTTTGGGCAGGTTGGCTTCGACCACATCCTTGCCAAATAATACCACGCGGCCATCGAGCGCCAGTAAGCCTTCTGGGGAGGCAATCAAGGGGTTGATATCCAATTCTTTAATCCAGCGCTGCTCAACTACGAGTTGGCTGAAGCGAACCAGCAGCTTCTCCAGGGCATCCAGATCAACGGGTTTTCTACCGCGAACACCCTTGAGTGCTGTGTAGATTTTTGTCCGTTCGATCATGCGCCTGGAAAGGGTTGTATTGAGGGGAGGGAGGGCCAGGGCTCGGTCTTTGAAAACTTCCACCAACTGACCGCCGGTTCCAAATAACAATACCGGGCCAAACTGTGGGTCAATGCTGGATCCAATGATCAGCTCATAACCTTCCATTTTGATCATTGGTTGAACGGTCACGCCCAAGAAATGCTCGGCGCCGGCTTTTTCTGTTACAGAAACTTTAATGGCATCAAACGCTTCTGCTACTTCAGCCGGTGTTTGCAGGTTTAATTTAACACCGCCGACATCCGTCTTATGGGTAATGGTTTCAGAGTGTAATTTGACTACAATCGGGAACCCAAGCTTTGCCGCCATTTCGCCAGCTTCTTTTGCGGAAGTGGCTATTAAGGTTGGGGTGGTGGGGATTCCGTAAGCAGCCAGGAGTTGTTTCGACTCGGCTTCGGTCAAAAGTTCCCGGCCAGTTTCACGAGCGTGGTCGATAATGGCCTTGGCAGTAACGCGATCGGGGCCTTCGCCTTCATCATCCGGCAGACTGGGGGTTTCATACAATGTTTTTAAGTTAAAGGTGGATTGCCACATAAAGGTGAAAGCCTGGGCGGCATCATCCGGATATTCAAAGGTCGGGATACCAACTTTATTGAGGATGGCTTCACCTGCGGCAACTTCTTTCCCACCCGACCAGGAGGCCAGGATGGGTTTCTCATAACTCTTGGCATAGGACTTGAGTGCTTCCGCGGTGGCGGTCGGGTCGGTCATTGCCTGGGGGGTCAAGATCACCAATAAACCATCGCTATTTGGGTCCTGAGCTGCCACTTCCAGGGATTTGGCGTAGCGTTGTGGGTCTGCATCTCCGATGATGTCGATTGGGTTATTATGGCTCCAGGATGAAGGCAGAAACTCGTTTAATTTCGCCATCGTTTCAGCTGAGATCTCAGCCAGTTCACCCCCGGTAGTCAGAAGTGTATCGGTGGCAAGAACGCCTGGGCCGCCTGCGTTCGTCAGGATGGTCAGGCGTGGACCCTTTGGCCGCGGCTGGCGGCCAAGCACTTCCGCCATTGAAAAGATTTCGCTGATGCTGTTGACGCGCAAAACGCCGGCGCGGCGGAAGGCTGCGTCGAGGACTTCATCCGAACCGGTCAGAGAACCGGTATGGGATGCTGCGGCTCGAGCGGCGCCTTCGGTGCGGCCAGGTTTGATAACGATGATTGGTTTGCTCAGGGCAACTTCGCGGGCGGCTGAAATAAAGGAACGAGCATCGCCGATGCTTTCCATGTAAATTACAATGCTATCAGTGTGGGGATCATCACCGAGGTAATAAATTAAATCGCCCCAATCCACATCTAACATCGAGCCAACTGAAACGAAAGCCGAGAAGCCAACATTTTCCTTGAAAGACCAATCCAGGACGGCTGTGCACAACGCGCCTGATTGGCTGATGAATGCAACGTGTCCTTTGCGGGCCATGCCAGCCGCGAAAGTGGCATTCAGACCGCTGATAGGGTTCATAACGCCCAGGCAGTTGGGGCCAACCACGCGCATATTGCCTTTGCGGGCATTTTCGAGCAACCGGCGCTCCAACTCAACGCCTTCAGGGCCGATTTCCTTAAAGCCTGCCGAAATGACAATAGCGCCTTTTACACCGGCTTCTGCGCATTCTGCAATAATCCCCGGAATACTTGTGGAGGGTGTGACGATGACAGCCAAGTCAACTTGATCGGGCACATCCTTAATGCTTGGATAGGCTTTGATGCCTAAAAGGCTGGGGCGCTTGGGGTTGATGGGAAATACCGCGCCGCCGAAGGGGCTGCTGATCAGATTCCATAGGATGGTGCGGCCAACGCTGCCTTCCTTTTCTGTTGCACCAATCACGGCCACATTTTGTGGCGCGAAAATGCTCTTGAGCGGGTTGGCTGTATATTGGTAGACGTCATGTGAAGGGTCAAATTTTGACCAGGAGGTTGGGGTATTAGGTGTAGACATAGGTTCGATATCCTTTTCAGAGTTCCGCGATGCGGATAAATTTGATTGTGAAAAAAAGAACAAAACATTTCTATTATACGCGTAAAAAGCAACGACAAGCACCCACTTGTCACTTATTTTACATGCGTAATGTCCTGTATTTAAGTCAGGTGATGCAATAAAGCCGGGTCGCTGGTGTTGTCTTTTCTTTTCAATAAAAAAGGCTCACACCATTATTTTTATTCAGGTGTGAGCCTTTTTTATGTAGATTCAATGCCGCGCTGTTTGGCTTCTGAGCGCAAGGCCAGCAATATTGTCTGTAAATTCAAACCTCTGCGGCAGGCATAGGTTGACTCACCGAGCACCCTCTCGGACCAAACAGTTCGCGTGGTTAGAACCTCTTCATCATCGAACATGATCATTTGTATGACCGTGGTCAAAGGGATATCCATGTCTTCTTGAGGTTCCAGATCGCACAATTGACACTGTCTGCACCTGTAGACATCTTGCCCGGTTGAATTCTTTACAATTTGATGAAGCGAATGCCTAGTCATTAAACCAGATTACCTTATGCCAGTAAAATTTAGAATTCATCACCTTTGGGATTTAAGTTTATCATTAAATATGAGACATCACAGGTGTCTCCATCCGGGAACATAAAGAAATCTTCGAGCAGGGCTAATGATTTAAAACCCAATTGTTCAAAGGCCCGGACCACCTTGGTTTGTTCGGCGATAACCTCGCCAATTACAATGCGCACGTTTTGCTTGCGAGCGATATCGAGCAACCCGCGTGTCATTTTCATCCCCAGCCCTCTCTTTCGGAAGTCCTTGGAGAGAAAGAGCCGGTATTCTGCGATATGACGTTTTGGCCCTTCGTTGAAATATAACGCGGCGCTGCCAACTATTTTCTCTTTGACAACGGCTAACAGTGGCAGTACTTTATCGTAATTCAGGTTATCACACCAGGAATTTACAAGCGCCTGATCGCGAACGTTGTGACGCATATAACGCAAATCATCATCGCCAACTGCGCTGAAAAATTCGATCAAGTGCTGACGGTCTTCCCGAACCATTGGCCTTAACAAAACACGCACACCGTCTTTCAAGGTGACGACTTCACGATGGGTTTCTATTTCTTTGATAAGCATTTTGTTGGCTCCTCCTGGCGGGCAGTGTAGTTGTGGATCAGGCTGCAGTTTTTGGGCTGACTGCTTCCGGCTTTACAAAACCTTTGGGCAACAAACCGGCTTCCGTGACAATTCGTGGAACGATATCTTCCCAGCCAACGGGCATGATATGCAATCCCTGGATGCCTTGCTTCCCTTTGATTTTTTCGATAATTTCGAGCGCGATCTTAAGACCTTCTTCTTGAGCACCAGCAGGCCCGCCTTTTTGGTCAGCTTGATCCATGCGGTCAAGAATGGCCTTGGGCACAAAAACGCCTGGAACCTGGGTCATATAATGCGCCATTTTTGCGCTCTTTAATGGTGTGATGCCGATCATGATGTAGATTTTTCCCAAAATGTTTCGTTTACCCAGTTCGTTTAGCCAGATTTCCATGCGCTCCGGGTCGTAAACCAGGTTGGTCTGGAAAAACTGAGCCCCGGCATTAAATTTCTTGTGTTCACGAATCGCCTGGAATTTTGGATCGGATGCAAAAGGTGCCGCTGCCGCGCCCAAGAAGAACTTGGGCGGAAATTTAATTTCGCGCCCATCCAGATAATGGCCTTCATCGCGCATGCGGCGCAAAATCCAGATCATCTGAATGGCATCCATGTCGTTAATATCCATGCGGCCGCGCGGCTGAGGAGCCAAAATCGGGCTGTCGCCAGTGATGCACAGCATGTTACGAACCCCCAGCGCAGATGCGCCCAGTATCTCACCTTGCAGGCTGGCTCGGGTGCGGTCACGCGCGGCAATCTGCATGACGGGCTCGGCACCATTATCAATCGCGATCTTGCTGCAGGCCCAGGAAGTCATGCGTGGCGTGGCGGAGGCATTATCAGTAAAGTTGATGGACGTAACATAAGGTTTGACAATGTTGATGTTTTCAATTAATTTCTTCGTGGATACACTTAATGGCGGCGCAATTTCACAGGCCACCACAAACTCACCATTTTTAAAAGCTTTTTCAAGCCTGGAAACAGGCTCGGAATAGCCCGGTGCGTGATACTCACTGTCGCCTTTCCACCAATCAGGTTGGCGGACAGCACCGAATACCAACTCCCAGGTTTTCCAGCGGGATTCGCCCTGATTGAGAACAATGCTTTTGAATACCTTGCCAGCCCCATTTTTTTTCACGGTAGCTGCAACATCACCCCATGTTTCGGTTCCAACCTTCTCCCAATCGAGCGGCGGCAGCACTTCCAGTAATTTTTCTTCACGTCCGAGTTTGAATGACCGTTCGTATATTTTATACCAGATACAGGGTCGGGTTTTATCTACATAACAGTGTTCGGGTGTAGATCCGCCACAAGGGCCATTTCGGAGCCCCTTTGGACATTCCATCGGGCAGATGAAAGCAGTTTCCTGCAGCAAACAATTGCCACACATACGGCAGCCAAATAAAGGGCTTTTGATGGCATATTCGATATTTTCCAATACGAGGTTGCCAAAAGACTCTTGTTTAAAAGGCGAGTATGCGGGTTGCCAGCGTCGACCGGGGGTAAAAATGGGCATAGCGAGCTCCAGTTTTTAGGATTGGATAAAGATATTCGTTCAGAAATTAATCCAAATTGCCCTGCATGAATTACTCAGGATATTTTCGGGATTTGCCGTATGGCACAAATTCAAGTGCCATACGGCAAATGATGGCTTTATGCGGTGGTTACTGGTTAAGATACCCATCAGCGTAAATAACTTTGTTCAAGAGGATCTGAGTAGTTTTCCAGATCGCTCCTTGTTCCGGGTCTTGCATATCGAAATCTTCAGGTTGTGGTTCATCAGATGCGGCGATGCGCTCCGCAATCTTATTATATAACCGGGAAAGAGATGTGGACATATCCTTTGTTTCGATCCACTTGATGACGTTGTTCTGATCCTTGTCAAACGGATTGGCAATCATCATTTGCAAACCAACACCCATCAACATGGAGAGGTAAACCCGGTTGATCAACGGCCGATTTTCGTTGGGTACGGCGTTGGAAACATTTGAAAGCCCAACCGAGATAATGGGGGCCGGTTCCCAGGCGTACTGCAAGGTGCGGACGGTTTCGATCAAATGCGGGCAGTATTGCTGGCAGCCGGAGGTGGTCAACACCAGCGGGTCGATGATCAGGTCGCTCATGGGGAAATCAATCTCCATCATACGGGGGATCAATTTCTCAACCGCTATATTTACGCGGTCATCCGCTGAAACAGGGATGCCCTCGGCGGCCATAGTCAGGGCGATCACCTTGGCGCCATATTTCTTGGCCAACAGCGGAATTTTTTGCAGTCGTTCTGGTTCGGCAGATGTGGAATTCAAAATTGGCTGATTTTTTTTGATTGTTTTAAGAGCTGCTTCCATGCCGTCTATATTGGTGGTGTCGATGGATAATGGCACATCCACTACAGATTCAACCGCTTCGACCATCCAGGGGAAGACTTCGGCCCAATCTTTTTTGCGGGGGCCAAGATTGATATCAACTGCGCTTGCACCTGCTTCAACCTGCTTGACCGCGAGATCCATGAAGAATTCGCGATCACGATTGATTAATGCTTCTTTGACTTTTTCCGAAATGATGTGGATATTTTCGCCAATGATGTACATTTTTCCTCCAAAAAGTAGTTCCAGATGGTCTGGTGATGAGTCTGATGGGTCATGTTTTTTTGAAGCGAGTTCATGGATCAGGAAGACTGGTTCGCGAAAGCGCTTTGAACGGTCGGGAATTTTGCCATGTCAGTATGCGGCAGGAACAATGCCGATGTAAAAGCGTCGTAGAAAGTGTTATCAGCCGATAATTCAATATAAGTCATGCGGTTGGCAATATCCTTGATGCGTTCTCGTTCATCGGCGTTCAGCAAGGTGTAGTAGGCGCCTTTGATGGATGTATTTCCAAGGAAATTGAACTTTTCCCAGGGCATATCTGGCAGGAGGCCAATTTGCACAGCTTTTTCAACATTGATATATTTACCGAACGAACCGCCGATATACATTTGCTGGACATCCGCAAGCGTCATACCAACCTGCTCGGCCAGAACACTGAAACCAGCGTAAATGGCGGCTTTGGCTCTCAATAGATTGTCTACATCCACCCGGGTGATGGTGATATCCTGGCCGGTTTCACTTTCACTGGCCCAGGAGAGTACGTATTCTCCGCCGTGTTCGCCTTCGCGCACCCGGTTGGTTGGGATCGTCAGGTTGACATTTCCGGCTTTATCAAGAACGCCGGTCAGGAACATCTCTGCGATCAGGGAGATTAAACCGGAACCGCAAATTCCTTTGGGTTTGCTGTTACCAATTACCCGGGTAGTCGGTTCGTAGGTGTCGCCGTTGATCCAGACTTCTTCAATCGCACCGTTTGTGGCGCGCATTCCGTGCACTACGCCTGCCCCTTCAAACGCTGGGCCAGCCGAACAGGCGCAGGTGACCAGCCAGTCCTGGTTTCCCAGAACGATCTCGCCGTTTGTGCCGACATCGATGAACAAAGTTACATCCTCAGCCGAATCGATCCGGCTTGAGAGAACACCCGCGGTAATGTCGGATCCAACATAACTGGCTACGCCAGGCAAGCAATCTATCAAGGCGTCCGGGCTGAAATTCAAACCCAGCTCGCGAGCGGTGGTAATTGGTGGGTGATTACAGGCGGTGATGAAGGGCGAATAACGGATCGAGGCTGCGGGAATGCCCAGCAGTAGATGGATCATCGTGCTGTTTCCGGCAATTGTAGCTTTGATCACTTCTGCTGGCCGGGATTTGACACGCTTGCAGGCTGTTGCACATAGCGCGTTAATCGTATCGGTGACTCTTTTTTGGAGTTCATCCCGGCCTGTTCCTTTACTTGAATAGATAATGCGTGAAATGACATCCTCGCCGCGTGAAATCTGGCCGTTATACTCAGCCACCTGTGAAACCACTTTGCCGGTCATCAGGTCAACCAGCCAGAAACTTACCGTGGTTGTGCCGATATCAATCGCGGCTGCATATAGCGGTTCATCTTCATCCACCATTTCAGGCAGAACATCGATGATTTCCAGCATGTTTTTATCGCGCAGGTTACCAACCACGCCTACTTGCCATTTGGCATCGCGCAAGATGGCACCTAAACGGCGCAGAAGCTGAAGGCTGCAAGTGACGCTTTCAAGTTTGTGTTGTTGTCTGAGAATTGTTTGGAGCCTGCTCCAATCGTCTGTTTGGTCATCCATCGATGGTTCATTCAAGCGCACATTGTAGCGCCGGATGGTCTGAGACCAGTTGAAATCGTAACCGGCCGGGATGCTGACCTCGGCGGCCACGCGATCGGTGGTAAGTTTGCGCTCGATCTTTTCCTGTTCGGGAACGAAAATAGAAACATCACCTTCCACAACCGATTGGCAGGCAAGCGCATATCCGAGTTCGAGGGCTTCGGAGGAGAGCCGCAATGTGGAGCGCCGGCGTACATTTCCTGCAGTTACCTGTACCGCGCAGCGCCCACAGCGGCCCTGGCCTCCACAAGGCTGACCAATGTCAATGCCAGCATTTTGTGCAGCTTCAGCGAGTAATAAACCCGTTTGCGCATGCACAGTAGCCGTTTTGCCATCTGCAGTAGTGAAGGTTACAGTGTGTTCAGCCATTATCAATCTTTTCTTTCAGGCCTATTTGTTTAGCTATTGAAAAATTTCAATTTCCAACAGCCCGGATTTCGAGAAAAATTTCTCCGTGCTGGGCCATGCCAGCCGGGTTATAAAGCCTTTTTCATAAAAGCAGGCAAATCCACAGCTTCGCGCGGACCGACCCGGATTTCCCAGCCAGGGAGTTCTTCTTCCAGTTCGCCAGACAGCACGGCAACATGACCGGGGATTACGATCTGCTTTTTATTTGTCTTCGCCTCGACACCAAAGGCCTTGACGGCTTTGGCAATGCGTTCCGCATCAAATTTCCCAGCGGCCCAGGCGGTCAAAACTGACATACCGTCAGCGTCTACAACTAATAGTCGTGCAGGAAGTCCAGAACCTTCAACTTCGTTGGCCACCGAGAAGTAGGTGATGCTGAAGTTGGTTGTGACCAGTACGGGGGATTCCGGTTTGGGGTTATTGATATCAAAGAGGCCGGGTGTAACCTGGATCGGTTTTTGGGGATCGGTGTAGATATTTTCGCGCAGCACGAGAAGCGCATACATTAGTTCAGGGCTGAACTTGTCGAGCACAACGAAACCGGCGTATTTGGTAATCGCTTGAGCCGCCAGCAGGCTTTCACGTTCGGGAGAACCGGCGTTGCCTGGCATGGTTAGCATTGGGTAGCCAAGCGCGCGGAAGTTTTTGAGCGCCAGGCGGCGGATCTGGGTTGCCAAAATCAGAGAGCCGCCCATAGTCTTTCCACCCGGAGCCAACACCAAGTCTTCAACGCCTTTGGCTTTGATTTTTTCAGTAAGATCGGCCAGTTCATCAAGACTATCACCGCTGATAGCCAGGGCGGCTTTTGCGGTTTTGGCAACTTCAGCCATGGCTTCCCAATTTGCGGAAGTGGCACCACATAGCAGCGGTGTTTCACCTGGCAAGACTGCTGCCCCAGCCGACAATACGGCCGGGTCACTTGAAATAAGAATCAAAGGGCGTTTGGTGGCAGCGCGCACAGCCTTGATGGCCTCGGCGAATTTGGACGGATCATCGGCTTCAACCGCGAAGCCATCCACGGTGAAATCGATACCGACATACGTGACTTTATAGGCGTCAGCCCTGGCAACCTGGGCAGCGATGTCAGTTTGAGAGGATTTAATCCGCACAAATAGACCACTTTTGTTGTAAAAAGTCTTCTCGTGCCGGTAAAGGCAGACTTCGTTGCCAGCTTTCACATCGATGCCGATCCCTTTGAGGGTGATCAGGCGTACTGGCGGCGCAGATGATTCTGCGAGCTTGGCTTTTGATTCGGCGCTGACATACGGGCAGCCTGAAAGTTCAACCTGTTTGGCGGCCAATTTCATTGCAAAAGCCAGGCAGGTGGGGAAACCGCATTCTTTGCAGTTGGTCTGCGGGAGCATCTTATAGATTTGAATACCTGAGAGTGCCATGTCGTCCTCCTAAGCGGTCATGAGTTCGGTTATGGCTGTGCGAACCCGTTTCAATGACTCGGGGTGACGCAGCACAACGATGGAAGCGCCCGATTCAAGCAGGGCTGTCGCAGTTAGTGTTTCCCAGTGAATGGCGCGTTCTTTCCAATCACCCCAGGCTTCCGGCACACCCACACCTACCTTTGATTCCTTAGTTTTCCATGTCTCAAAACCAGGAGTAACCATCATCGGAAGCTGTGTCATGGCATCGCCCTGCAGGGCAGCCAGGCGCAAGCGTTCCATGACGGAATATCCATATTCCATTCCATAGCCAAGCGCGCCGGTGGTGGGATCCATGATCACACGATCCAGCGGCAATCCCATATCGCTGATCAGAATATTCAACTGTTTGGCCAGGTTCACATCCATGGCTGTGCGGGCCGTGATGAGGTGCCCATTCGCCATGGAAGTCGCCGCGATAGTGCGATAGTTTTTGTCCTCGCAGATGCCCAGGAGAAGTTTTTCGCCATTGGCGGATTCAGAAACGGCCACCAGAAGTTCATTGTCTTTATCCACCTGTCCGGGCCCATAAACAGCCAGGGGTAAACCGGTCGCGGCCAGAACGGACTTGACAGCCCGCATAGCATCGTCTGCAGTATCTTCAAGCGACAACCACAGGACGATCATATCTGCGCCAGCGGCTTCAGCAGCTTTGGCCCAGGCGGCTGGATCACTCATCACACTGCCCCAGGTTTCTTCGAGCAGGGAAGACCAATCATCGGGCTTGCGAGATTTGATTTCGATGGCTATCACGGGTGTGTGAGCGGTTGGCGCCTCAAACTGCATGAACGGCATGGTGGTATCACCACCGACGACAATGCTTTTGGTACGTGTGCCGCCTTCCGCGGCAGTTGCTCCCAGGGTCACGGTTCGTACCTTGCCTGTCCATTTATCTTTTGGGATTTCTACTGGCATGATGTACTCCTTTTCGTTCTGTTAACAAATTTGAGATTAACTCAGGTCAGCCCGGCTTTTCGGCGGGCTTCGTCTCGACGTGCAAGAAAGGTATCTATGGGGCTTTTGCGCTCAGCAGCCAGGCCGAGATCTTTTAGCTCAGAATCATTATTCGCAACCAGGTGGCGGAGAATGTGCTTATAGGAAATCAGCGCGGCGGGATAAATGATGCCCGCGGAATTGTGCGTCATATACGCTACGCGGATGCCTTTATCTTTCAACATCTGGGCAGCCAGCTCAAGTGGAATGTCTGCTGGTAATTCAGGTACGCCCTCGCGCATGATATCTTCGGCGGTCAAGGATTTTACATTTTCGCGGTTGTAAGCGCTGACCAATTGTTCATAACCGACAATGCCGACGCCCTCGCCTTCAACCCCCAGCACAACCATTTCTTCAACACTTTGTTCCAATATAAAACGAGCAATATCCACAATATTGGTCGTGGTTTTGCATGTTGGAACACCAACAGTCATTAAGTCGCGCACGAGTTTAGGTTGCATGTTTTTTTTACATTCAAATGGGGACTGGGACTTTCGCAGGTCCCAATCCCCATGTTATACAACTCTTAAGGTAATGGCCTAGAACATGGGCTCCATGATCATGGCCGGGTGCTGGTGGGCTTCCAACCAGGCTAATAACTCATCGACTGTGCCAGCGCTGCGTTCATCGGCGATCTTCTCGATCAAATCCGGGTCGCCTTCGCGGTTGGCAACAGTGGCGAACTCATCTGCCATGGTTTCCTTGAGTACCGAAGACATCCAGACCACGCGCTTGAAGCCGCCGTCGGCCGAGATGAACTTGGGGCTGATCAGGTAGAACTTGCCTACGCCCATCACTCCTGGAGTTTGCAAACCGCCGCCTGCGATGCCCGCCAGGGTGCTGAAGGTCATGCCAGCCGGGGTCATGCTGGTATCTTCGCGGCTGACGATCATTACACCATTGGCTTCCGGAATCAGCATCACGATGCATTCGAAGCAGCCGCAGGCCGTCATCGGGTTCTCCATAATGGAGTACATCGATACTTCGTTGACCACGCCGTGCGAGCCCATGGCCGCGTAATCATTCGTGCCAGACCAGTAACCCTTCTTAAAGTCGATGGATTTGCCGAGTTTGATGGGTTGGTTTGGACCGGTGGGATTGATGTTAAAGGATGCTTTGCAGTCCAGCCAGTTATAGGCGCCGCATAAACCCAGGCGCTGCGGGCTGACCACGCAAACATGGTTGGGGGCGAAACTCTGGCACAGGGTGCAAGAGTAGAACTCTTCCACCTTGTCATCCGTCAAATCAGCCAGGCGTTTATTGCGGAAGTCATACGTGCCGCGAGCGGTTTCCAGCCATTTTTCAAATTCAACCGGATCTGTGTAAACCGTTACCTGTACTTTGTCAACAATGGCGCCA
Organism: uncultured Anaerolineae bacterium; assembly: GCA_903910795.1. Taxonomy (GTDB): domain Bacteria; phylum Chloroflexota; class Anaerolineae; order Anaerolineales; family Villigracilaceae; genus UBA5195. Next base: position 24,716 of record CAIWAX010000103.1, on the reverse strand, counting down.
AAATCAGCGTGGAAGCGGGCGTGCAGGATTTTGCCGATGTCTGAAAGGCTGAAGCCTTTATCCGCGGCGGCTTTTGAAATGCGGATCCAGGCGATGTCACGCTGTCCAACGTGCTGGATACCGGAAGCGCCGTTAACAAAGTAGTGTATCTGGCGTTCGAGCACCGGCTCGAAGTCGGTTTGCATCGATCTGCCAGCTACCTTGATGACCACACCAACGCTCATATTGCCCTGGGCGGGGATGGCACTGAAATCGGGGCCGACAACATCCACCTTGCCATCAACAACTTCTTCTAACGGCGCGGTGTACAGATATTCATAGCAGCGGCTGTGCTTACCGCCAAATTCTACGCGTAGATCAGCCTTGCGTACTACCTCGCCTTCAAAGGCGGAACCATACGAGACCGGGATCGGCACTTCGGTCATCTTAATTTTGACACCGCGCACCTCGATGCATTTTTGGATGAGACGTTCGGCGCGTTCCAGATCATCGACACCATCGATTTTGTCGAAAGGCATCGAAACCACATGTTCATAGGTAGTGACACCGGTGGGCAGGATTTCGGGGATAACTGTATCTGCTATGACGGGGAACCCGAAGTTGATGGCACCAGCCGCTGCGGCATATTTCAGATCATCTACCTCGCCCAGCGCCAGAACAAAGGCAAAAACGCGTTCCTTGTTATAGAGCAGGATATCCTGGGCCATACCGGGTTTCATACCACCAAAGGTCAAGGCAGAGCGGGCTGCAAAGCCCAACGGGTAAATGGCTGAAATAGTATCGGTGCCAAAGGGCACGGTATAGGTATCGTAACCCAATTCGACACCTTCCTCCTGGAGTTGATCGATGATCGAACGGCCGTTCACGTTGCCGCACAGGAAGGTCAAAATGTTGCGTTTCTGGAGTTCGCGCACGATTTTTACTGCGACTTCATTGGATTTTGCGCAGCCAACGATGGCGGCAAAACCAGGCATGCGCCCGTCCACCAGCGAGATACCCCATGAGCGCAGGCGGATATCATCGATGGGGCCGTTCAAATAGCCGCCCTGATCACCAAGGGCGGGATAAGCGGTGCCCCCGGCCAGGGTGAATCCGGGTTTCCGCTCTGGTTGCAGGTTATAAATAAAGCGTATTGCTTCAATAGTCTCTGCAGCGAACAGGGTAGCCATGCCGCTATCCAGGGTTTCACCCAGATAAGGTGTCCAGTGTTTCTTGGCCGGGGAGGGATGCAACAGCTCACGGGCGTGTTTGATGACATCTTTGAGCTGACCGAGGGTCTCGACCGGAATGCCGATTAGTGCGTAGATGGTCGGCAAGTAATACGCAGTGTTTGGAAATGAAATGGGGGTCTCGGCGCCTTTTTCTGCGATGGCTCTTTCCAGCATGAATTCAGCTTCGGTTACCAGGGCGTTTGCACCACGAATGGCTCTTGTTGCGATATAGCGTGACATAAATTCTCCTTAGTCTTTCATTTGCCGGTCTGTTTTACCAAACCGGCTCGTGAGGAGGCTATCCATAAATGGCTTCGCGCCGTTGTTCAAGTGGGAGGGCTTCCAGTTCAAGCATGCGGCTGTCACCGGATTTACCAAACTTTGTGGGATCCCAGGCTGGCAGGCCCAGGGCCGCGCGCTTCTTATCGATATGAGCCAGAGAGGCCTTGATCATTTCTTCCGGATCGGGAATGAATTCCAGCTTGCCACCAAATTGCTTTTCCCAGCCTTCGGAAATATAGTTCAACACGTGATCGCTATCCTTCACGCGGTCGGGCATGCCGCCGATAGGCGATTGACCGCCGAAAATTACATATGCGCCGGAAGCCACGCAGTATGTAGCAATGGCAAGAGCCTTTTCAGACATCCATTCGGGTGCCAGACCAACAGCCGGGATTTGATCGATATCATCACCGAGGCCACCTTCTTCAGCCATTTGGGTCAGGACGGTCAGGATGCGGGTGTTATCCACGCAGGAACCCATATGCAGAACTGGTGGGATGCCTATTGTTTCGCAGATTTCACGCAAACCGGGGCCAACCTGATCCAGGCCGGCTTCGCCCAACATCAGGCCGAGCTTGGCGGAAGCAATCGCGCCGCAGCCGGTCTGAACAACCAGAACATCCTGTTTGAGCAGTTCGCGGACAACTTTAACGTGCAGGTAATCCTGCTTGGAGCGCGGGTTGTTGCAGCCCACGATTGCTGCTACGCCGCGGATGCGTCCGCTCATAATGGCGTCATTGAGCGGGCGGAAGGAAGCCCGGTAAGAACCGCCAAGCATATAGTTGATATATTCGTGTGAGAAACCAGGGATCAAATCTTCTTTGTCATCTGGGATTTGGATCTCGCCGCGATTCTTGTAGTTATCAATGGCAACCTTAAGAATGTTCTTGGCAACTGTCAGAGCGTGGTGTTCATCAAACTCGATGTGGGTGGCGCCGGTAATTTTCACCTTGGGGGAAGTGGTGATGATCTTCGTGTGGAAATGGCTGGCCAGTTCCACCAGTGCTTGCATGATGCACTGTACATCTACTACCATGGCTTCCACGGCCCCAGTCATAATGGAAAGCTCCTGGTGCAGGAAGTTCCCGGCGGCAGGAATGCCCTGGCGCATCAGGGTTTCATTGGCGGTGCAGCAAATGCCGGAGAGTTGAATGCCTTTGGCGCCTGCAGCATGAGCATATTCGATAATTTCAGGATCCTGGGTGGCGGCCACAATCATTTCGCTGAGGGTGGGCTCATGCCCGTGAACAACCACATTCACCATGTCGGTCTTTAGTACACCCAGGTTGGCCTGTCCTAGAATGGGGGCCGGGGTGCCAAACAGAATATCTGAAATATCAGTGGCGATCATGGAGCCGCCCCAGCCGTCAGCCATGGAGGTGCGGATGGCGTGGTCGAGGATATGAGCGTAATCCTGGTCATCACCAATGTGGGTACGATGCAGGGCTTCCACCACTTCTCGATCCACACCGCGGGGTAGGACACCCGTTTGGCGCCACAGCTCCTGACGTTTCTTGGTGGCACGCTTTGTAGGAACAAGCACACCGCGCTGTTGACCAAACTGGGAGATATACAGGTCGGCAAGCTCGTTGGCGATCTCATCTGGTGAACGGCCTTCAACCTTGATATTGTTAAGACTGGCAACCTGCCGGAGTTTAGCAACATCCTTGATGGTATAACCTTCGGTTTCGTGATTGGCAACAGCCTTGAGGGTGAAGGCCATGTCGCGTCCGTGATCCGAGTGTGCGGCAGAGCCAGCCGCTATGGAGCGAGTGAGATTGCGGGCCTGGATAGTGTCCATACTGGCGCCGCACACACCGACATCACCGTTCTTGGTCAAACGGCAGGGGCCCATACCGCATTGCTTGCAACACATACCCGCAGCACCGATGTTGCAAGGCACCATATTATCTGCGCGGCTGAAGGCAGTGCCGATGCCCATTGACTCGGCACGGATGATCATCTTCTGTGCCGCAGGATCGATCGTGTACTCAGTAATTTCCCGTTTCTTGGCCATTATTTACCTCTATTCATCCATTTTTTTGACAACACCCATACCCGGGCAGTTCCAAAGCGGCCGGCCGGCATATGGGGTTTTTTGAGAAAAACTAACTGTTTTTTTCACAGTGGCGTAAGTGGCCGTAGTTCGAAAGGCGCTTTCGCTTTCCATTGCTACGCTGGATTCCATGACCATCTGAATCTCTCCGAGATAACCAGAGTTTTCCAGTACCCTCAGCAGGTCCTCATGCTTGACTTGCTGATCGTCAAATTCAACCTGGACAATCTGGAAGGCGCTGCTGGCGTATACGTCTCTTACACCAGGCACTGATAACAACATACGCCTGACTTCAGTGACATGGTGATCACCAAATAGTGCAGGTGTATTAAATGTGGATTTCTGCATGTGAGCCTCCTGAAAAGTAAATTATGACTTGAACGGATGCACTCGTAATTAGTGCTTGATATATCAGTAAGATGTACTAATATTTTAGTCTTCTTTGAACAATTTTGATTGTGAAAAAAATCACAATTTATTCGAATTCCTTATATCATGTGGATAAGCTATTATTGACTATTATATTGGTTTATAAAATATATAATAGTTCCAAATGTTACTATCTTTCTCTGATTAAAATATGACGTTGTGCAATATATCACAAAGTAGCGCGCCTAATTTTACAGGTATTATGTAGAACAGAAGAATTTCATTTTATAATAACCTTATGCTCCGAACATTTCCACATAAAGGCCGTAAAATAGTTTTTACCGTTCTCTTATTATTGTTGTTTTTGGGTGTCTCACCTGCAGGAACAAAAGGCAGTTATTCTGTTCGGGCGGCCAGCTCCATGTTAACAGCCGACCCGTATGCACTGATCAGCGCTGTCAACGCGCTGCGCGCAGCCAATGGGTTACCTGCATATACAGTAAACCCAATATTGATGTCAGTCGCCCAGCAGCATGCTCAGTACATGTCGGTGGCAGGGGTGTCGCATTATGGTGCCGGCGGATCCAGTCCCTGGCAGCGTGGTTTGGCGGCTGGGTACCCTCTGGCGGGTGACCTCTCTCGGGGCGGTTTGTATTCTGAAAATATTACCGCTGGTGGAAATATGTCCGTTCAGGATGCAGTCACAAGCTGGCAAGGCGATGCCCCGCACTTGCTGACTATGCTTTCTACCAGCTTAATGGAAATTGGCGCGGGCGTGGTGGTTGTGGGTAATTACGTTTATTATGACATCGACTGCGCTCGTCCAACAGCCGGCCGTCAATCGCAGTCTTATACACCCGTGCCTGGTGGGCTGGCCGCCGCAGGTGCCACAGCCGCCGCAGCACCGCTGATCTTCAACACATTGATTCCCAACACTCCCCTGGCAAATGGCAAGGTTTATCATATCGTCAAGCCGGGTGAAACACTTTGGCTGATCGCGGTTTCATATGGTGTCAAAATAATAGAACTGCGCAGATGGAATAACCTGGCTGAAACTCAAAATATTTATCCGGGTAATAAGTTATACATTAAGCAAATTGACACTGTCACCCCATTACCGCCTACTTTCACTTCAACCGCTACAGCGACTGGTTTGCCAACGCTGACGAACACGCCAACATCTGCTCCTACCCAGACTGCCACACAGGTTCCCATTGTTTCGCCCTTTTCAAAAGGCAGCACCTCCATTTTGATTGCGATCGTGCTTGCTGCGCTGGTGTTGGGGATCGTATTTGTCTGGATGGGAAGGAAGAATTGATAATCATTTCTTTTTAAGTCAGCATAATAGAAATCCGCAATTCGTGACTTATGATATGCCGAGAAGGTGACGATTGGCCTTTGTATGCTTTTTGGGTGCGTTGTACCCTTAGTCTACGAATCGCGCACTCAAGGAGCGTTTATGAAGGCATTTGTATTGATCAATATTCGAACTGGTGAACTTTATGATGTTATTCACCAGCTCCAAAAAATTCCCCAGATAAAAGATGTAAACATGACATTTGGACCGTATGATGCGGTGGCAATTGTAGAATCCAAGGATATTGATGATCTCGGAAAAATTTTGGCGGGATCAATCCAGCCCATTCCGGGAGTGGAAGAAACCCTTACCTGCCTGGCAGTGGAGATTTAGCACTTGAAAGAATTCACCAGACACCTTAAGCCTCAGTCGGCACCTGGTTTCTCGCGACGGGCTGATGAATTGCGCAGTGAAATGAAACATTTTTCCGCAGAGGTGTTGGCTGAACGGACTGGAACGTTCTACGACTCTACCAAAAGTTGTTTCATTTTTTTATTTAATGGTCAGTCCATTCGCGCGGTATTCCCCGAAATGAAATTTTTTTTTGAATCGGGACAAGAATTGGCCGAATTTCAGCAATTGGAATTACTTTACTACTTTGTTGCAGCCGAGGGGTTCCCACACGCAGACCGTTATGTTTCTTTTGCTGATTTGCCTGGCGGTAGGATATACGATCAGGCTTTCCAGGGTTATACTGGCAATGAGGTGGTCAAGGTCTTTGGCGAAAACATCGAGGCCTTTAAAACCGCCTGTTTAAAGGCGAGTGGCCAGCCGGTGGTGTTCGGAGATGCGGCCTTTGTTTTCCAGGTGCTGCCAAAGATATCGATTCAAATTGTTTACTGGCTTGGTGATGAAGATTTTCCATCTTCGTGTAAAATTCTTTTTGATGCAGCGATTACGCATTTTTACCCCATAGAAGGTTGCGCGATTATCGGCAACGGGCTGGTTCATAGGGTGATCAAAAATAAGCCAGTCAAATAATCAAATTATTATTGGTTGGAGATAAATATGAAAATTGCTATCACAGGTAAAGGCGGCGTTGGGAAAACGACCCTTACGGCCCTGATTGCGCAGGTTTGTGCTGATCAGGGGCATGAAGTTCTGGCTGTCGATGCCGATCCGTCCCCTTGTCTGGCTGGGGCGTTGGGTTTCCCGGATGAACTTCGCGCCAGGTTGGCTCCAATCGCTGAAATGGATGATTTAATTTTGGAACGTACCGGCGCGAAAAAGGGGCAGATTGGCGGTTTTTTCACCATCAATCCGCGTGTGGATGATATTCCCGAACGTTTCAGTGTGCTGCACCGTGGAGTGCGTCTGCTCGAGATGGGCAGCGTAGAAACCGGTGGTTCAGGCTGCATTTGCCCGGAAGCTGCCATGCTGAAAACCCTGTTTACAAACCTGATGTTTCGCAAAGATGAGATATTGCTGCTTGATATGTACGCTGGGGTGGAGCATCTCGGTCGGGCGACTGTCGATTTTGTGGATGCCATGCTGATTGTGGTGGAACCCACCCGGCGTTCGTTAGGCACCGCCCTGCAGATCAAAAAACTTGCCAACGACATTGGCCTAAACCGTCTTTATCTGGTTGGGAATAAAGTACGCAATGAGGATGAATCTGCATTTTTGAAAGCTGAAACGCCTGGTATGCCGATCCTGGGTTTCCTTCCGGCCGATCTGGCTGTCCAGGAAGCTGACCGGTTGGGCATTCCGGTTTATGATCATGTGCAATCTTTGAGGGTATCTGCTGAGAATATTACAGCGCAGCTTATGAAGATGGAACGCGACCAATAAATTTGCTCAAAATTTTATTCGTAAAGGAAACCGAATTATGACAACAACGATTGCTCTGGCAGGCAAAGGCGGCGTAGGAAAAACCACCGTGGCCGGGATGTTGATCAAATACCTGGCTCAAAACCAGCCCGGTTCGATTTTGGCAATTGATGCCGATCCCTCATCCAATCTAAACATGGTTTTGGGGTTAGAACTGGATTTCACTGTGGGCGAAATCCGCGAGGATATGCTCCATCAGGTGAAAGAGACCCTGGCGCAGGGCGGCGCGGCCATGGGAGGTTTGCCCGGCGGCATCTCAAAGCGTGAATACCTGGAATATCATGTGCGCTCATCCTTGTCGGAGGGCTCGCGCTTTGATTTGATTGCCATGGGGCGCGGCGAAGGGCAGGGCTGTTACTGCGCGGTCAATCACAATTTGCGTGAAGTGATTGACGGGATGAGCAAACATTATGCTTATGTGGTGATTGACAATGAAGCTGGCATGGAGCACCTTTCCCGGCGCACTACGCGGGATGTACAACATTTGCTCATTGTCAGTGATCCATCTCAACGCGGGTTGGTGGCAGCCCAACGCATTTATGATATGAGTAAGGAACTGGATGTCAGAATTGAACATTCCTACCTGATTATCAATCGTCTGCGGGGCGAATTGCCTGTCGAAGCTGTAAACTTCGTTGAGAAAATGGGAATCACTTTGTTGGGAACTATCCCGGCTGACCAGGAACTGACGGATTTTGACTATAGCGGACGCCCGCTTGTTGATTTGCCTGATAGTTCAATTGTTTATCAAACCGTGTCTGCAATGTTGGGAAAGATATTATAAAAGCCGCCATGGCTTGACGCCGGGATACATAATTTCTACAGTTTGGAGATAGAACGATCGACAGAGCAACAAGTCTGGCGGTCGTTTTGCTATGTATGCTCATGAACCCTGGGTTGTCTGAACAATTCTTGTTGGGTTCCAGTCTTGTTTTGAGCATATTTAAGATAAAATTTAGACGTTCAATTTTAGGGTTAGAAATTCTTCGGGAGGTTCACAATATGATTATTCGCGCATCCAAGGGACTTACATTTGAGGATGTTTTGCTTGTGCCGCGCCGGTCTTCGATTACTTCGCGCCAGCAGGTGGACACATCTACTCGGTTGACAGAGAAAATTCGGATCAATATTCCGGTCATTAGTGCGAATATGGATACGGTGACTGAAACAGCCATGGCAATTGCTATGGCAAAAGTGGGTGGAATTGGCATTATCCACCGCTTTATGCCAATTGACCTGCATGTAAAGCAGATCAAACAGGTAAAAAGAGCTCAGGCAGTGATGGTAGAAAATCCATACACCATCAATATCAACGCAAATGTAGAGCAGGTACGGGAAAGTATGCGCCGTTACCATGTTGGAGGGCTGGTTGTTACCGATGAAAATGGCAAGGTAATGGGGATCATTACCACGCGCGATATCAACCTGGTTCCAGATAATCTCAAATTGGTTAAGGAAATCATGACTGGACTTGACCGGCTTGTTACCATCAAAGCCAACTTTATGCTGGAGGAAGCGCGCAGGCTGCTCTTTGAGAACAGGATTGAAAAACTACCGGTTGTCAATCCGGATGGCACTTTACGGGGTTTAATTACCGCCCAGGATGTCCTCAAGCCGCTCAAAAATCCTTTTGCAGCGTTGGACGAGAAAGGACGCTTGCGGGTTGGCGCTGCGATTGGCGTAACACATGGCGAAATGGAGCGTGCGGCTGCCTTGCTGGAGGCTGGCGCGGATGTACTGGTGCTTGATATTGCTCATGGACATGCCGATCATTGTGTGAATATGGTGCGCGAGCTGCGCAAACAATTTCCCAATTCTCAAATTATCGCCGGGAATGTTGCTTCCAGAGAGGGCGCGCAGGAACTGGCTGAAGCTGGCGCGGATGCAATTAAAGTAGGGATTGGCCCGGGCTCTATTTGCACAACCAGGCTGGTGACAGGCTTTGGGGTTCCTCAACTGACGGCCATTATTGATAGCGCGCAAGGTGTGAAAGACTCAGGCCGAAACATTCCGCTCATTGCGGATGGTGGCATTCAGAAGGCTGGTGATATGGTGAAAGCCCTGGCGGCCGGCGCTGAAACAGTTATGATCGGAAGTATGTTTGCAGGCACTGAAGAAGCGCCTGGCTCACCAGTGATCCGCGATGGTCAAAAGGTCAAGGTAGTGCGTGGCATGGCTTCGCTGGCGGCCACGATGGGTCGCCGGATATCCGAACAAAATCACGATGAGAGCGCTGAGGATTCAGAAGATTGGATGAAGGTTGTTCCTGAAGGTGTGGAAGCTGTAGTGCCGTACCGCGGAAATGTGGGTGAGGTTCTGCATCAACTGATCGGCGGGTTGCGCTCCGGGCTAAGCTATGGCGGCGCTCACAACATTTTTGAACTTCAAGAGAATGCTGAATTCATCGAGATCACCCCGGCCGGCATCCGAGAGAGTGGTTCTCATGATGTTAAACGCTTATAAGTAAGGTTTTAATAGCCCCTGTCATTTCAGTCTGGCAGGGGCTATTTATTTTGGGTGAACACCGGTTAGGGTAAGAAATTAATTAACTAGAAAAATATCATAAATATTGACATTTTAGCTCCAATTTGCTATAATGCTGACCTGACGAAAATTACGCTTTAAAGGCGATAAAGAATTTAGCGAGGAGTGAATATGTCTGAGTTGGTGATTAAAGATTTGCATGTGAGCATTGAAGGCAAGGAAATCCTGAAGGGGCTGAACCTGACGATCAGACAGGGTGAAGTACATGCAATTATGGGGCCAAATGGTACAGGCAAATCTACGTTGGCTTACACGTTGATGGGTCATCCAAGTTACGCGGTAACTGGCGGCGAAGTGTGGTTTAAAGATCAAAATTTACTCGAATTGGCACCCGATGAACGTTCACGCGCCGGGATTTTCCTGGCTTTTCAATATCCGGTTTCCATTCCAGGCGTGACGGTTGCAAACTTTCTACGGACAGCCATTAACGCTCGCCGTCGAGCTATCAACCCCGAGGATAAGGGCGTTCCGATCCCTGAGTTCAGAAAGATGCTCAAGGAGAAAATGGAATTGCTCAAAATGGACAGCGTTTTCGCTGGCAGGTATTTAAATGATGGTTTCTCGGGCGGTGAGAAAAAACGAGCCGAGATTTTACAAATGGCCGCGTTGAAGCCAGAAATTGCCATTCTGGATGAAACAGACTCCGGGTTGGACATCGATGCTTTGCGCATTGTTTCTGAAGGTGTGAATGCTCTCAGCGGTCCGGAAATGGGAGTGCTGGTGATTACGCATTACCAACGCCTGTTAAATTACATCAAACCGCAATTCGTGCATATCATGATGGGCGGACGAATAGTTGAAAGCGGCGGCCCGGAGCTGGCTCTGCATCTGGAAGAATCCGGTTACGACTGGGTTCGAGAAAAATACGAAGAACCTGCGGCCTGAGTTTATAAAATTGGCGCCTGACTTTATCGGTATATTTTTTTATTCAGGCGAAGTGAGAGATTGAATTTTATCCCTGGTGAATAACATGAGCGAAGACGCAAAGATCCTTGAAGATATCGGTGATTACAAGTATGGGTTTCACGACCGCGATGATAATTACGTTTTTAAATCGCAGCGCGGCTTAAGCCGTGAAGTTGTCGAAAATATATCACGCATGAAGGGCGAGCCTAAATGGATGCTGGGTTTTCGCCTGAAGGCGCTTGAGCATTACCTGAGCCGGCCAATGCCAGCCTGGGGTCCAACTCTCGATGAATTGAACCTTGATCAGATTTTTTATTACGTCAAGCCTACTGAAAAAAATGAGAAATCCTGGGAGGATGTGCCCGACGATATCAAGCGTACTTTTGATAAATTGGGCATCCCCGAGGCGGAGCGCAAGTTCTTGGCGGGTGTTGGTGCCCAATATGAATCTGAAATGGTGTACCACTCAGTTTTGGAACACCTGGAGAAACAGGGCGTTATCTTTCTTTCCATCGAGGATGGGTTACGCCAGCACCCTGACCTGTTCCGCGAATATTTTGCAACTGTCATACCGATTGAAGATAATAAATTTGCTGCGTTAAACAGCGCAGTATGGTCGGGTGGTTCCTTTGTATATGTGCCAAAGGGCGTTAAGGTTGACTTACCGCTCCAGGCATATTTTCGTTTGAATACTGCCAACGTGGGCCAGTTTGAACGCTCCCTGATCATCGTTGACGAAGGCGCTCAGGTTCATTATGTTGAAGGCTGCACAGCCCCGCAGTACACCACCAATTCGTTCCACAGTGGTGTGATTGAAATTATTGTCAAAAAAGGCGCTCGTTCGCGCTATTCAACCATTCAAAACTGGTCCACAAACGTGTTTAACCTGGTAACTCAGCGCGCCAAGGTTTTTGAAAATGCCACTCACGAATGGGTGGATGCCAATCTTGGCTCAAAATTGACCATGAAGTACCCATCCTGTTACCTGATGGAGCCCGGTGCGCATGGAGAGATGCTTTCAATGGCCTTTGCCGGACCCGGGCAAATCCAGGATGCCGGGACCAAGATGGTTCATTTTGCTCCAAACACAACCAGCAAAGTGGTTTCTAAATCCATTTCGAAGGGCGGCGGTCGTGCTTCCTTCCGGGGATTGCTTAAAGTTTATAATGGCGCCAAGGGCTCCAAATCCAGTGTTGTGTGTGATGCATTGCTGTTGGATCCCAAGTCTCGCTCGGATACTTACCCAACTATTGAGATTGATGAGAATGATGTTACCGTCGGTCACGAGGCTTCTGTCTCCAAGGTTGGAGAAGAACAACTTTTTTACTTGATGAGTCGCGGTCTTAGCCAGGAAGAGGCCACCACCATGGTGGTGTCTGGTTTTATTGAGCCGCTTGTTAAGGAATTACCCATGGAATATGCGGTTGAAATGAATCGTTTGATCCAACTCCAGATGGAAGGGTCGATCGGATAATATGGAAGAGAAACCCAAAGTTATTGTAACTAGCCGCTCAAGACGCACTGGCGCCGAAGCTAAACACTTTGTTTTTACAGAAGATCAAATCCCTTCTGGTATCCTGAGCGATTATCGAAAACATGCCTGGCAGGCGTATACGCGTCTTGCTATTCCTGCAACCACTGAAGAAGCCTGGCGGCGAACTGATTTGCATGCTTTACCCGCAGATATATTCCAGTTGCCCAAGGATAAGGCTTTTGAGAACCTGCCAGCAGTGCCGGAATATCTGTTGAAACCGCTGGTTGCTGATCAGCATGGTGGTCAGATTGTGCTGGTTCCAGGTGGTTCGAGCGTTGAGCTTGATGAAAAGCTCGTCAGACAAGGTGTCATCTTTACTGATCTCAAAACAGCAGAGCAGAAATATCCGGAATTGCTGGCCAAAATGATCGGCAAAACCGTCAATCCCGAAGAAGGAAAGTTCGCTTCTCTGGCTGTGGCTTTATCTCAAAATGGTGTAGTGTTGTATGTACCAAAGGGTGTCAGTGTGGTGGAACCATTGCACAGTGTGTTGTGGGGACCCGGGTCTGATCTTGCACACATTTCTCACCTGCTTGTTTTAGTAGATGAAGGCGCATCAGTTACTTATGTTCACGAAGCCTCCTCACCGGATGCCATGGGGGAAAACTCCATGCATGCCGGGGTGGTTGAAATCCAGGTTATGCAGGGTGCGAATCTTCGCTTTGTCGAACTTCAATCCTGGGGTAGAAATGTCTGGAATTTCAGCCATGAGCGCATCCGGGTTGAAAAAGATGGAAAACTGGATTGGATTTTCGGCGCTGTTGGTTCGCGCCTGACTAAAAATTTCTCTGAGCTGGATCTGGTGGGGCAGGGAGCCACTGGCCGAATGTCGGGCTTCTATTTTACGGATGGTTCCCAGCATCTCGATCACGATACGCAGCAGAATCACCTGGCGCCCAATACAACCAGTGATTTACTTTTCAAAGGTGCGTTGAAGGGGAAGAGCCGTTCGGTATGGCAAGGTATGATTTATGTTGCTCCGGGTGCTCAAAAAACTGATGGCTATCAAGCCAATCGTAACCTTGTACTGAGTGAGCACGCCCGGGCAGATTCAATCCCTGGCCTTGAAATTTTGGCAGATGATGTGCGCTGTACCCACGGCGCAACGGTAGGGAAATTGGAGCAGGAACCTTTGTTTTACCTGAAATCACGAGGTATTCCGCAACAGGATGCCGAGCGATTGGTAGTGGAGGGTTTTTTTGACCCGATTATGCAGCGTATCCCGTTTGAAGGTGTCCGTGAGCGATTCTTACAGGCCATTCTCAACAAAATGAGCGCCTGACCAGCGCGCATTTACAATTTACGCATTAGTTCATCCCCTTTTCAACTTGTTGAAAGGGGATGAAGCACATATAAAAGAATTCATCTATAATTGAGGCAGCCATGAAAACAACCCGTCCAATAAATCCTGTTCATCCCGCACCCAAACGCAGTGTAAGAGGTAACAGCGTGCCTTACGCTTTTATGCGCTCCCCAAGTGCTGTGTATGTATTTGATGTTGGCGATGCGGTCGAGGCATTTTGCGATCATGAGAAAAGCAGCGAACGGGTTCGCGGCTGGCTCAAGGGGATCGTTGTCCAGGTTGATAACAGTAAAATGGTGGCGGTTCAATTCCGCTCGAATGTTTTTTTGACAGATGGCTGGATGGTGCCTGACCGTATTCTATGGTATCCCACAAATTCAGACCAGATCCGCCCGGCTGGCACCGGCAAAAAGACCCCGGTCATCAAGAAAGACGTTCCAGATTATTAGTCCCAGGTTACTTGCATGACGCTTGATATCTCGAAAATCAGACAGGATTTCCCCATTCTGGAGCGAGAAATTCGCCCGGGTGTAAAGCTCGTATATCTTGATTCTACTGCCACTTCTCAGAAGCCGGTAAGTGTTCTGGCGGCGATGGATGAGTTTTACAGGCATTCTAATGCCAATATTCACCGCGGTGTTCATGTTCTGGCCGAGGAATCTACGGCGATGTATGAAAATGCGCGCGAGGCGATCGCCCGCTTTATTCACGCAAAATCACCCCGCCAGATCATATATACCCGTAACACAACCGAATCCATCAACCTGGTAGCCTACAGTTGGGGACGGGCCAATTTAAAAAACAACGATCTCGTTATCTTGACTGAGATGGAACATCACAGTAATCTGGTTCCCTGGCATATCCTGGCAGCCGAAAAGGGCATCCGTTTGGAGTTTATCCCGGTGGATGACCAGGGATTGCTTGATCTGGATGTATATCGAAATTTATTAAGCCAGGGGCCCAAACTGGTTTCGTTCACTCACATGTCCAATGTGCTGGGGACGATTAACCCGGCTGCTGATATCATTAAGCTCGCTCATGAAGCCGGCGCACTTGCCTTACTGGATGGCGCGCAATCTGTGCCGCACTTCAAGATCGATGTACAGGCTCTGGATGTTGACTTCATGGCTTTTTCGGCGCACAAGATGGTTGGCCCAACCGGGATCGGCGCTCTTTATGGTAAAACTGAATTGCTCGAAGCCATGCCGCCTTTTTTAGGGGGTGGCGATATGATCAAGGAAGTGAAACTGCGCTCCTTCCGGCCGAATGATCTGCCATATAAGTTTGAAGCTGGAACTCCGGCCATCGCAGAAGCGATTGGTTTTGGCGCAGCGGTCAAATACTTGGAAGGTCTTGGCATGGATGCTATTGCTGCCCATGAACAGGAAATGATCACCTATGCTCTGGAACGGCTGGAAGAAATCCCTGGCGTGAAAGTCTTTGGCCCTGTGGCTGAAAAGAAAGGCGGGGTGGCAGCCTTTACATTGACTGGCGTTCACCCCCACGATGTTGCACAAATTCTTGATAGTCTGGGTGTAGCGGTCAGAGCCGGGCATCACTGTGCCCAGCCGCTGCATGAAAAATACAATATCCCCGCTACCTCGCGCGCTTCCTTTTATCTCTACAATACCCGGGAAGAAATTGATGCGCTCGTCAATGGAATTTATAAAGTAAAAGAATATTTTGGTTAGAAAACTCTACAGGAGTGACAGTTGGACGACCTTTACCGCGAAATCATCATCGAACATTATAAAAACCCTTCCTACCGCGGCCATCTGGACCCAAACGATATCAGCTTCGCAGATAATAACCCTCTGTGCGGCGACCACATCGAAATCAATTTACGCGTTGATGATAGAGGGTCTGTCAGTGACGCGCGTTTTGATGGACATGGCTGTGCTATCTCTCAGGCCTCGGCTGATCTTTTAATTGAATCGGTGATTGGCAAATCCCTTGAGGAAATCAAGCATCTCAATAAGCAGGATATCTTAAATTTGCTTGGCATCGAACTTGGTCCCGTTCGGTTGAAATGCGCTTTGCTTTCCCTCAAAGTTCTGAAAGCTGGGGTATACGGTCTGGGTTCTGCCAGCGATGATCTTTTGGAATGAAAACGAACATCAAGCCTCGCCTTTTTTTTGCGCTTGAAATTCTGCTTTTACTTACCATCATCCTGGTAGTCTTATTGCCGCTGAGCCCCAGCGATAATAGCTTGCCAAGCCGTGATTCAGGCGTGTTCCTGTATGCAGGTTGGCGTGTTCTGCATGGGGATATTCCATATACTCAAATCTGGGATCATAAACCGCCCGTCATTTACTATCTGGATGCGTTTGGTCTTGGATTAACACCCGGATCAAGCTGGGGCGTCTGGCTGGTGGAAGTATTTTCGATGGGAGTAGCGGCGCTGACAGGTTATATCCTGATCAAGCGAATTTATGGACTTTTCCCGGCCATCTTTATCTCTTTCATCTGGATGTTTTCTGCTTTTTATTTATTAGCCGGGGGCAATATGACGGAGGAATATGTTCTTCCGTTCCAATTCTTACTTTTGTGGCTATTCTATCAGGCTGAAAACAAGCCGCGTTATGGCTGGTATGGTTTCTGGGTTGGCGCTTTTACCGGGCTGCTTTTTTTTACGCGTCAAAATACAATTGCGATCCCGATCGCGATCGGGATTTATCTGATCGTGACCCGGCTCCTGCAACGCCAATATAAGCGTTTTTTCTTTGAAGCGCTGGTGGTACTGGCTGGTGGTCTGCTCGTTACTGGCATCATTGTGGGCTATTTTGCAATGAAGGGGGCTCTTCCCGCCTTTTGGGATACAGCCTTTGTTTATAACTTTTCCTATGCCGATGAGAAAGGCACCACAGACCGGATAAATGCGCTCATCCAGGGCCTTAACCAGTTGGAAAATGTGGGTCTGGCTCAAATTGCTTTTATTGGCTGGGGATCGGCGTTGGCGCTGCTCGTTTTTAATCGCAAACGAATTCAGAAAATGTCACAGTCTACGATCTGGATGGCATTGGTGGCTTTGCCGTTGGAACTTGTAATGGTGAGCATTGGTGGTCGTCCCCGCATCCCTTATTTTCTGGTTCTCCTGCCCATCCTGTCATTTTTTGCTGGATTTACCATTTGGATCATTTTTGATAGCATATCAAAAGATATCCCTCGTTTTGCCTCGGCTTTGCTTTTGATCATGATGGTATTCAGTTTGGGTTCTGTTTTTATTGCTGATTACACTGAAATTGTGACCAGTTTTGCTCAGCCAAACGGCGATTCTGGTCTGGTAACTTATATTGATCAAAACTCTGCGCCAGGAGATTATGTTTTGATGTGGGGCGCAGAAGCGGCCTATAATTTTGCCGCCCGCCGCGCCAGCCCGAGCCGGTTTGTTTATCAAACACCACTCTATAACGAAAAAAATAAAAACACTACCACTGAATTTCTACAGGAAATCCTCGATAAAAAGCCACGGTTGATTGTTCTTCGTTCCGGAGACAAATTATCCGATTTTCGTTTTGCCTATCGTGATAATCCTGTGCCGGGCTTGATGGATCAAGTTAAAAAGTTATATGGCAATTCATTGAAAGTTGACGATTGGGTAGTTTACCGTTATCCTGGTCAGTAGAAATTTGGAGCTTTATGTTTAATTACACAATACAGGAAGAATCAAAGCTGGAATTTTATAAAATTGGCGAGGCCGACTTGCCGAATGGCGAGCGCCTATTTGTTGAAATTGATGGCAGACCGATTGTTGTTTTCAATATCGCTGGCAAATATTATGCTATTGGCGATGTTTGCAGCCATGATGATGGCCCGCTGGGCGATGGCTTGTTGGAAGATAAGAATATCGTTTGCCCGCGTCACGGCGCTGAATTTGATGTTCGTAATGGCAAAGCTGTTCAGATGCCAGCGGTAGTTGATATTCCGGCTTATCCAGTCAAAATTGTGGATGGAAAGATATTGCTCGGAATACCCCGAGAATAAATTTGCGTGTAGAAAAACTACCTGCAGTGGAAAACTCTGCTGCAGGTAGTTTTTTGTTTCATTTTTGATAATTATTTGATTTATTTTGTGCAAAAGAGACGGTTGGTTTCATCCAGTACTGAAGAAGATAAAGGGTATTGGCCGGAATTCATCTTGTCCAGAGTTAGGCAGACTTCTTTGGAGTAAAGCGGTTCCTGTTTGAAGGATTTTGCAATTTTATCAATGACCGGGATGTTACCTGATATCGCATAAGCCTGCAAAAATGGCAGCCATTCGATGACATCACCTGGGTGAAGATCCTGCTTTATCGCATCGTCTCCCAGGCTGGCAATCTTATTAAAGTCACCGTTTTGCAGGGCCAGGTCGGCTTTTTCGTAGGCATAGCACCATTCGTGTTTTGGTTCTGATCCAAAAATGGATTTGGCTGGTACTGGTGCTGTAGTGTTTGTCACAACCCGCTCAATTTTTGAGAGCCCGGCCACAGAGCTGATCGGATAAGGATCAGAATTGCTGATTTGAAGCCAGTTAGGGTTCAATATGTGCACACAAGAATCGGGTGTAGGCTGAGTCATTACCAAAAGATTGTTGTAGTTCACATCGCTTTTGTGAGTTCGGTACCTGAATACATAGGCTTTTCCGGGGTTGTTGAGAACATCCTTGCTCGAATTTTCGCCCTGTTCCAGCGCTGAAAGCTGATAGATGGCGGGAATCTGTCTGGTTAATTGTGGAAAGTACAGGTAATTCGCGGGCCCTGCGACAGTATCTATATCTTGCCCAAAATCAATCCCTGGATAGTTGACAACCAGGGTTGTCCCGGCCTGCAAGCCAGGTGCGCGCCAGACAACTTGCTGCCAAAAATTAGAAACAGTTGTTTCCTCCTGGGTAATACGCAGGGAAATGGAATAATGGGTCAGCACAGCGAAAAGCACCAGAACCGAAATTACCCCCAGGCGGATGCGGTTTGAGAGGATGGAGAAAACCACTCCGCCCAAGAAGGCGGCACTTGCCAGCGAGGCAGGCAGCGCATAATGCGAATAGTTCCCTAAAGTGGCGTAGCGGTTTGCCATGATGACTGGCATCACTCCCACAATGACACCGGCCAAACCGATCAGGATGGCTTCGATTTGCCAATGCTCGCAGGGATCGACCGCGCGATTTTGGCCGTCCGTTACCTCTTTATTCAGGATGAATTCGGCTGCAAATAAAAAGCCAACCGCAAGAAATGCCAGGATAAAACCCCACAATATTTCTGAAACCCCATAATTAAACAAGGTCTGGGATGTTGGCATGCTCCATGCCAGCAGGGCGATATTGATTGAACTTTGGAAAAGGCGGATCAGCCACGACAAACCGGTATGCAGCGGCGAGTTGAGCAGGTAACTCAGCTGCAAGCCTACATCTGTTGTAGGTCGCTGGTTGTGGAAAATGAACAACCGCCAGATCAAAAACAAACCTGGTATCAATGCCGCCACCGCCCAGGCTCGCAGCGTCTGGATGGATTTTTGGATGATTGGCCGTCCTGGCATTTCATGGCTGATCATCAAGAAAACACATAGCAATCGGAAAAACTCCATGCCAATTGCAAAATCCACAAACGCTATATAGGCCCAGCCGGTTAAGATCGAGCCTATCCAGGCCGCAGCTTTTGGGGCGAATCGCTTTGATTTTATAGCCTGCAAGGTCAGCGCAATAGATATAACTTCCAGGAATGAACTGAGTATTCTGGGTTGGTTTTCAAAACCCTCAAGCCAGCGTGAATAGCCGGGGAAAAGCATGAAAGCCAGGGCCATGAATAACGCCGCGCGTTTTTTCCCCGGCCACAGGAGATTAAAGAGATACAGCGCTGCCAGGCCGCCCAATAGCCGCCAGACGAAACTGCTGATGTGGTACGAAAGCGGTTGCACATCAAACAGCAGGTAATACGCTTCAAATAAAGGTCCGCGTGCCGGGCGATCGATGCTGAACATTTCCTGGAAGATGCCCGGCCCGCCGATGGTGCGATCCATCGCATAGTACCAGTCATCACGATAAATAGAGGACTTGGTGATATTCGGTAAATAGGCAAGCGCAGCGATCACAATAATTAAAATTATTTCAATAAGTCTTTGATAATTGCGTTTCGATAAAAATTTCATTTTGCTGCTCACTTTCAGTCCAAACAGATAAGAAAATTTATTTTATACTCTTCACGGTCACAAATCGACAAGGGACTATGTTTCGGTTTTTTGATTAAGTGGAAAACCGCAGTGCGCAGCACTTCGTTTGTGACCGTGGCATTATATATCATGACCTGAATGACTTGTCTGTATAAATAGCCATTTTGAAAAAATAATTGTAGCAGTGTTTTGCCGCATTGAATCCGTCATTTTGCATCACCCTGCGAATGATCCTTGAAATAACCGTCAATTGTGGATAAACTATAATCAACAGGAGACAGATACTATGAATGAACGTAGAACAATCAATCGTAAATATTTGGCGGTGTATTCGCGGGTTTTTGACCGTATTTCAGGTCGGGTGCTTGGGTATCTGTCTGACCTGAGTCGGAAGGGCGCCATGATCATCAGTGATAACCCATTGCCAGTTGGCAATAATGTCGGCCTGCGCTTTGATCTACCAGATCCGCCTCTCTTTTCGGCGGACCACCTGGATATCGATTCTACAGTGGCCTGGTCCAGCCGTGATATCGATCCATCTTTTTATAATGTTGGTTTTGAATTTAACAGTGTTGACGAGCTTCAGTCTCGCATTCTGGAAGAGATGATGGAAGCCTACGAATTTAACCGCGCTAATCCAGACAACCCCATTTTATCTTCAAAAGGATGATGACCAGCCCTGTGCCCTCACAGCAAGGCGCGCTTCCTCTTTTGCCTATTCTGGAATCTTATTGGGTGATCCCTGGACGTTTCCTGGCGGGCGAATACCCGGCCCGGCCCTACGACCAATCATTGACCGTTCGCCGGCTGGATTCGTTCCTTGAAAAAGGCATAAACACTTTCATTAATCTGACCAGGGAAGGTGAAGTAGAAGATTATGCTTCTCTCTTGAGAGAGCGGGCTGGTTATTCTGATCTGACGGTTGAGTGTCTGCAATTTCCGATTGGCGACTTTGGCCTGCCCCGACCACCCGTGATGATTGAAATCCTGGATGCGCTGGATCTGGCCCTGGAGCGCCAGCGCAACGTTTACCTGCATTGTTATGCTGGTATTGGACGGACTGGCCTGGCAGTTGGTTGTTTTATGGTTCGGCACGGCCGCACCGGTCAACAGGCTCTTCAGGAACTGGCCGGCCTATGGCAGAAAGTTCCAAAATCGGCTCGCAACCCACAATCCCCTGAGACTTTGCAGCAGCGGGATTTTGTCCTGAAATGGATTGAGCTGTAAGAAATATTCCCCACGTTTATATACTTCAAATTTACTTTAAGTGTACACAAAAGCGACATATTGTCATCCATCTTTGCGGGTGTGGGCATTATATAATGGTGGTATGGATTGGCATGCGCGGTATATTCAACAAGCTCGCTGGACAGAACAACTGCGGTCTTATCTGTTTGATAAAGCCGGGTTGAACTCAGCACGGCGGATACTGGAAGCTGGTTGTGGAACAGGGGCGCTGTTGATAGATTTTCCATCAAAACATGAATTACACGGATTGGATGTGAGCCTGGCTGCTTTGAGTCAGGCAGCCAGACATGCGCCAGGTGTTAATTTATCTGCTGGTGATGGAACCTGTCTGCCCTATTCCAGTTCGGTTTTTGATATTGTTTTCTGCCATTATTTGTTATTATGGACGGCAGACCCCGGACAAGTTGTATCCGAGATGCGGCGAGTAACGCGCCCGGGTGGGGCCGTGCTGGCTCTGGCCGAGCCGGATTATGGCGGACGGATTGACTACCCGTCCGGTTTGGCCGAACTGGGGCACCGGCAGCAAAAGGCGCTGCGCGAGCAGGGGGCCGACCCTGAACTGGGCCGAAAGCTGGCTGGAATTTTCCACTCGTCGGGGTTAAGGCAGGTGGAAACTGGTATTCTCGGCGCGCAGTGGCAAGATGATAGTGCGGATTCTGGCCCAGGTCTGGAATGGCAGGTATTGGCCGAAGATTTGCCAGAGCAGGTCGCTGGAGAGGATTTTCAACGTTTGAAGGCGCTGGATGGGCAGGCTCGTGCACGCGGTGAGCGAGTTTTGTATGTACCAACGTTCTATGCTTGGGGTGTGGTGTGATCATTGAGATGGTATAATCAGCGCACTTGGAGGCAGTTTGGAAGAACCTATTGTTGAACCCCCTGTTGTAACACCTGAAGCCACTGAAACAAGTGCACCCGCATCCCCAGGTTGGGGACGTTTCTTTTTAGATGTGCTCGAAACACTACTGCTTTCAGCAGTGTTGTTTTTGGCGATTAACGCTCTATCTGCCCGTGTGCGTGTAGATGGATTTTCGATGAAACCAACTCTCCAGGATGGCGAATTTGTGCTGGTCAACCGCCTGGCGTACCGTTTTGGTGAACCTCAACGCGGCGATATCATCGTTTTTCATTTTCCACCTGATCCTGCCAGCCAGGATCTGATCAAACGTATCATTGGCTTGTCCGGTGACCGGGTCACGGTAGCGAATGGAGTAGTATCTGTCAACGACCATCCCCTGACTGAGCCATATATTGCTGCCCCGCCGTTGTATTCCGGTGAGTGGGTTGTCCCGGTCGATGATTTATTTGTTATGGGCGATAATCGCAACGACTCGTCTGATTCTCATTCCTGGGGTATGCTGCCCAAGAATGAGATTGTGGGCAAGGCTCTGTTTATTTATTGGCCTTTTGACGCGTGGAAAATGATAGATCATTACAGTTTTTCGAAGGCAGTTCAATGAGCTCCAGCCTGGATAATGTTCTCGAAAAAGCGGATCAGTATCTTCACGAACTGCCGCCAGCCCTGCCTCAGCAAGCGTTTCCGATAGGCGCTGCCTTGGCTGGTTGGATTGATCACACTATCTTGAAGCCGGACGCCACTGCCAACCAGGTGTATAAGTTGTGTGAAGAGGCTCGGCAGTTTCACTTTGCCACCGTTTGCATCAACCCTGCCTACGTGTCACTGGCGTACAAAGCGTTGTACGGTTCAGGAGTGGGTATTTGTTCAGTCGTTGGTTTCCCGCTTGGCGCCACCTTCCCCGAAATCAAGGCTGCTGAAACACGCCAGGCGATTGCTGAGGGTGCAACCGAGATTGACATGGTCATCAACATTGGCGCTCTGAAAAGCGCTGATTTTGCTCTGGCGCTGCGCGATGTGAGTTCGGTCGTTGAAGCCGCGGCTGGCAAAGCGCATGTCAAAGTCATCCTTGAAATGTGCTATCTTGATCAACGTGAAAAAATAATCGGCTGCTTGTTGAGCAAACAAGCAGGTGCTGATTTCGTGAAAACATCCACTGGTTTTGGCGCAGGCGGCGCCACGCTGGATGATGTGAGCCTGATGCGCCGGCTGGTGGGCGCTGAGATGGGCGTTAAGGCTGCGGGAGGTATCCGTACATACCAGGATGCCCAGCGTATGATCGCCGCCGGAGCCAACCGGTTGGGCGCCAGCGCCGGTGTATCAATTCTGAAAGAAATTGGGATTGTATGAACGAAACAATTAACGAGCCAGCTTCTTTTGCTTGCAATGAATGTCAGGCTGGTATGATGCGGTTGCAATTCATCACCTACTTTACCTGGCTGGATGAGGAACTGGTGACCGTTCCCAATTTTCCGGCCTGGGTATGCGATGTGTGTGGTAAACGCGAATACGATGAGCGGGCAGTCAACTGGTTGACAACCCTGCTCAGCCCGAACGCCGGGCAGACCACACTTCCCAATCCTCCCCGCCGCAGGGTCCCCCCCTCCAGGCGCGGTCAAAATCGGCCGACCTCCACCGAGTAAAACCAATTTTGTCAAATGCTTGACCTGAGCACAGGGTAATGATAAAATCCTGCCCGCTCAAGTAATGCCCCCATCGTCTAGTGGACTAGGACGCAACCCTTTCAAGGTTATGACCAGGATTCGAATTCCTGTGGGGGCACACACCCGTAACGATTGTCACTTTTCATGTGGCAATCGTTTTTTTTATCCCGATGCATTGTCCGTATTTGCTCATTCCCCCCGAAAGTAACCTGTCACTTTTTTGTGGTTTAAAATAAACTTGGCCAGCCCATTTTTTATGTTTAGGCGCCATTTTGGGCAACAATTAGCTTATCGAGGATACAAAAGAAAAATGAAAAATACTGGCATTATATTAATTGCAATAGCTGTCCTGGGTTTGGCAGCCCTGGCTTGCGGTCTCAGCCCGTTTGGGCCCAGCGCTACCCCTGCCTCTCCCATTCTACCGCAACCCGGTGTTTCCACTCTGTGGCCGGATGTGCCGGTTTATCCTGATTCCACACCAGACTTGAAAACCAATTGGGCGATTAATTCCTTTGTGCCCGGCCAGTCGAGTATGATCTATCACACCGATAAAAAGCCTGCCGATGTCGTGGCTTTCTACACAAACGATGTATTTGCCAGGCAGGGTTGGAAGCCGCAGTCTTATGGAGTTGTCAGCCAATTTTCGGTTGGTCATGGGCAGGGTTCCCAGACCAGCACAGGTTCGACTGACGGCGGGTGTCTGCTTCTTGCTGATAGAAATCCTCCGGAAGCCGCCTGTACTTTCTCCAAGGTTGATACCCAGGGAAAAGATATCGAACTGATCATTTCGGTGAGCTTTGATTCTAAAACCAGCTCGTATATGATTACATATGTTCGGGGTGGGGCTGGAACAAAGAAGTAACCTGAGGATCAATTCTGCACGAGAATCAATGGAGAAGAAGCGCCAAGGTCTTGAAGGTAGTGTTCTTTTAAGTTTCCGGTATTTCAATATGGCGCGATATAGCACCAGTCAAAAATAACTTTCCTGGTTTTGTGTTCCTGTACGGTCATGATGCAAAGCATTGTGACCGTGATTTTTTTTAATATCTTCACTTATTCTGGCAAACTGTAGTTTTTGTTGCCCACGGGGTGTAGGCGGCAGGTTTATCGGTGAATAAGAACCTATCTTGAATATTTCTTGATAATCCACCCTCAACTCTTGAGAAAAAACTGAAGCAATTCTTCCTATAATTCTGAATTAGGAGAACCCTATGCCAGACTTATTTGTATTCCTAACCATCATAATTTTTATTCTCGCTTGCTGGGGATTGCTTGACCTTTGTAGGCGTCTCATGGAGGGTAAATGATTATTCTTGCTGCAATCCTTGTTACTGGTTTGCTGATCTATTTGTGCGCAGCCTTGTTAAAGCCGGAGTGGTTTGAATGATTAATATTGACTTGCTCCAGATCGTCCTTTAT
>CAIWAX010000102.1 GCA_903910795.1 uncultured Anaerolineae bacterium | reverse complement strand
GGGGCCGGGGGTTCTTTCACCTCGCGCGTTCTTCGCGAGGATGGGTTTCTGCCCAAAAGCACCCACCCCGTGAGCAGTTACGTCAAAATTTGAAATTTAATACCCACATGCACCTGGTGGAATGTGTTCAGCTTTTTTCCCCACGAACACCTGTCTCTTGTTTCATCCCGGCGCCCTGCCGGGGATGTTTTGCCCGAATACGGGAGAGCGAATTCTTTCAATGCCGGTGCGATTTGCTTAGCAAATCGCACCGGCATTATCCATCACGAATGCTCCAAAGGCAAGGCTGAAAAAAGGCTATAATCGATCAATCGGGTTGAATTTGCCAGATCAGCCGGCAAATCCTGTCCTGTTTTCCAGCACCTTTCATTTTTCGCACATGGTTCCAGCTTTTACTGGAATAGATAGATGAGGAGCCCCGCATGACAACGATTTTGGTGATTGAGGACATTTTTGATAATGCTGAACTGGTGCGAAAAGCCCTGACCCCACGAAATTACAAAGTTATCCATGCTTTGGATGCGGAAACCGGTTTGCAGATGGCACTCAATGAGGCTCCAGATTTGATTTTGCTGGATCTGGGCCTGCCCGATTATGACGGCCAAACCCTGGCGGGCTGGCTACGCGCTGAGGTGAAACTTAATGACACGCCTATCATTGCTTTTACCGCCTGGCCTCATGAAACCGCCAGAAAAATGGTTGAGAGCTACGGTTGTAATGGCTATATCAGCAAACCGATTGTCAGTATCAAAGCCTTCGCAGATCAAATCGCTGCCTACCTGAAAACCCCCTGAGTGTGCAGAAACATGACAACTGACGAAATCCAACTGGTTCCCGCCAGCCAATTCAGCATGGAAGAGCTGACCGCCATTTACAACCGCACGCGGGTTGATTATATGGTTCCAATGCCCATGAATGTCGCCCGCCTGGCGGAATACGTAAAGGTTTATGACATCAACCTGGAGAACTCGCTGGTGGCCGCGCATGACGGCGAAATGCTGGGCGTGGCGATGCTGGGGGTGCGCAAGGAGCGCGCCTGGATTACCCGACTGGGCGTGCTGCCCAATACCCGGCGCGGCGGTGTGGGAAAGGCCCTGATGGGCGGGTTGATCGAAAACGCCGCCCGGCTGCGGTTGGATTTTGTGATGCTCGAAGTGATCAAGAATAACACCCCCGCGCACCAACTTTTTTTGAAGACCATCTTTCACGAAATTGGTGAACTACTGGTACTGCGCCGCGCTCCGTTGATGCCGCCGCCCGATCCAGTGATTGCGGATGCCCAGAGGCTGGATCGGTTCGATGCTCTGCGGCTGGTGGAACGCAATCACAGGATGCTGCCCTGGACCAACCAGTCCGAATCGATGGTCAACGCACAGGATGTGTCTGGCCTGCATCTGACGCTGGAGGATGGCAGCCGGGGCTGGCTGGTATACCAGCGTCAAAAATTCACGTTAACCCGCTTCGTTTTCGAGACCGAGGTTGGCGCTCCGGTCAGCATGGCCTATGCCATTCTATCCCACCTGCACAACCAGTACCCCCGCCTGGACACCCAGATCGAAAACATCCGTGTCGATGATCCGCATCTGCCGGCCTTTTATGAAATGGGTTACATGGAGTCCTTTCGCCGGGTTGAAATGTGGCGCGGCAGCCTGCCTGCCGGCCTGGCCGGGTTTCGCCTGTAAAGAAAACCAGCCAAAACACTCTTGAACAATACCATAAAGATGGAAAGTACCCATAAGTTCCAGTAATGTTATCCATGTTGACCCCTCTGCATCCCACCAAAACCCATAACCACCTGGCATTGATCCTAGCCCTGGTGGTTTTATACATGCTGGGCTTTCCCTGGTTGACCACACGCTTTGGCCCGGTCAGCGCGACCTTGATTGTCATACCGGTTGCGGTCACAGGTTGGTATTTTAAGCCCAGGATGGGATTTTTCGCCGGTATCGCCGGTGTTTTTCTTAATTTAATCCTGTTCTTTTTTTTCCAGGGCATAACCTTCCTGGCTGCAATCCCCGGATACTGGTCGCAAAATCTTTTGGTGCTGGTGATTGGGTACACTGTCGGGCTGATGCGCAAGGAGTTTGCGGAACGCAGGCGCATCACCATGGAATTGAATTCGCGTGAACGCTTTATTTCCATTCTGGGACTGGCGGCCAGGGACCTTCTCAACCCGGGAACCTCGCAGGATAAGTATTTTTCCCTGGCCGGTCACCTGTCCAATTTATTCGCGGCGGACTATGCCTGTATTGCCCAATGGAATGCGCAGCAAGGCGGTCTAAAAATGCTGGCCGCGACCAGGTCTCTGGAGAAACCCCTGCCCAAGATTGTCCTGGAACCGGAAGGGGCTGACCCGGGCGCCATATTATTAAAAAAAGACCAGGCCCTTTTAATGGGGGCTGAACCGGGACTTCCCAGGCTGATCAATCTGGCGACGTTAACTGAATTTTCGCTGCCACCTCGCTCTGCCATTGCCATTCCGTTGATCGCGGGTGAATATAAATTCGGCGTTGCGCTGATTGGTTTTGAGCGGGAGCAGCGGTTTTCAGGCGGGGTGATCATTTACGCCCAATTGACCGGATCTCAGCTTGCCCTGGCGCTCTGGACCGATGAGCAGGATGCCCAATTGAAAAGGCGCCTGATGGAAGCGAACGCGCTCACCAAGATTGAACGCGCGCTGAGTGAAACCGAGCGCGTAGGCCCCGAAACAGTTTTGCAGTTGATCATTGACTCGGCCAAGGAATTGATCCCCGGTGCGCAACAGGTTATTTTACATCTGGTAAACAATGAAAAACAGCTTCTGATCCCACGGGCGGTGGCCGTGCCGAACGGTCTGTCTGGAAACAAACTGAGTATGCATCTGGGAGAGGGCGTCGCCGGACAGGTGATCGCCACCGGCCAAAGCATTTCGATTTCGGATTTTCGGACAGATACCCGTTTTATGCACCAGACCATCCCGGTCAATTATCGCTCACTGATCGTGGCGCCGATTAAAAGCCAGGATAAGGTGGTGGGAACCATCAGCATTGAGAGCGACCTGGCGAATGCCTTTTCATCCGATGACAACCGGCTGCTGGATGCGCTCGGCGTCCAGGCTGCGATTGCGATTGAAAATGCCAGTTTGCTCGAAACCACCCGCGACGATCTCCAGGAAATCAACGCACTTTACCAGATCAGCAAGGGTCTGGCCGCTACCCTGGATCCAGACCAGTTGATCAAAGATATCACCAACCTGTTGTGCGAGAACTTTGGCTTTTATCACGTTCAGGTGTTTGTGACCGATCCGGCCAGCGGAGACCTGGTTGTACGGCATGCCAGCGGTGAAAACGCTGCCAAGCTGATGGAACAGGGCCACCGCCTGTCGGTGGGGGCGGGCATCATTGGGCATGTTGCCGAGCTGGGCGAGCCGTTTGTGACCAATAACGTGGAGGATGTCATCTTTTTCATCCGTAACTCCCTGATGTCAGATACCCAATCGGAATTATCCGTGCCAATCAAAATCAATGGCAAAGTGCTGGGTGTGCTGGATATCCAGGAACGTCCGCCGCGCCAGTTCACTCAACGGCAAATGCAGTTGATGATCGCGGTGGCCGATCAATTTGCGGTTGCTTTGCAAAAAGCCAATCTATATGATGAACTGCAGACCGCCTTACGCCAGGAAAAAGCTACCCGCGCCCAATTAATCCAAAGCGAACGGCTGGCTGTGGTGGGCCGCTTGTTGGCCTCGGTGGCGCACGAGCTGAATAACCCACTGCAGGCTATTCAAAACGCGCTGTTTCTGATCAAAACGGATGAAAAACTTACCGAGCAGGGTAAACAGGATCTGGATGTTGTTCTTTCGGGCACAGAGCGTATGGCCTCCTTGATCAGCCGCTTGCGGGTGACTTACCGCGCAACCCAGGCGGACGATTTTAAGGAAGTCGATTTGAATGAAGTCATCAAGGATGTCTACGCCCTGACATCCACCTATATGCGCCATCGCAATATCAGTTTTCATTTTCAACCCGAACCGGGCCTGCCAAAAGTCCCGGCCATTCCCGACCAGATCAGGCAGGTGGTGCTGAACCTGTTCATGAATGCCATTGATGCCTCCCAGGCTGGAGGCCAATTCAAAGTCAGCAGCCAGAGCCTGCCGGAGAGCGATCAGGTGCTGCTGACTTTTTCAGATACAGGCTCCGGTATTCATAAGGAAATACTACCCCATATCTTCGAGCCGTTTGTGACCGATAAAGACACTGGCACCGGGCTTGGTTTGACGATCACCTACGATATCATCCACCAGCATACCGGAGAGATCAAGGCCGAGAACAACCCGGATCGGGGCGCAACTTTTAAAGTCTGGCTTCCCATCAAGAGGTTTCACCCGTCATGAGCAATACCGGGCATATTCTAATTATCGATGATGATCCGGCTTTGCGGCATACCCTGGCGCGCATCCTGCAGCATGCTGACTTTGAGGCTACCACGGCGGCCAGCGGGCAGGAGGGTCTGCGGCTGTTCGGGGAACAGCCCTATGACCTGGTGTACCTGGATATTCGCATGCCGGATATGAACGGCATGGATGTACTCAAGATCCTGCATGCCAGGCATCCTGAAATTCCAGTGGTTCTTTTTACCGGCCAGCCCGATATAAATTCCGCCGTCGAGGCTTTGCGGCAGGGAGCCAGCGATTATCTGCTGAAACCGCTCCAGCCATTGGATCTAATCGCGCGCACCGAGGCTATCCTTTCGCGCAAGCAACTGGAAAGCCACAAGCGCCAGATCCGGCAGCAAATTCAGGCGCTGGAAGCTGAGTTGAAAGCGCTGGAAGGTGCCGATGTTTCAGATGGCGCGCCCGCGCCGGCCAGGGCTGCCAACGGCGAATCCAGGTTTATTACCTGTGGAAAAATCAACCTGGATTTGCTCGCCCGCCGTGTAAAGCTGGGCGAGCAGACCGTCAACCTGCCGCCCGCCACATTTGATTACCTGCTGGTGCTCTCACGGCATTCTCCTAACCTGGTGGATTACCAGACACTGGTTACTGAAGCCCAGGGCTACCAGGTGGCATTCAGGGAAGCCCAAGAATTGGTCAAGTGGCATATCCATCAAATTCGCCAGGTGATTGAGCCAGATGAAAGCAGCCCACGTTATTTGATCAATGTGCGCGGAAAGGGTTACCGCCTGGTGGCGGATTGACGCCGCGTCAGGCTCGATTTCCCGAGGCCCGCTTTCCGATCCCTTCAGAAGCGGGTTTTTTGTTGCCAACTATTGCCAACTATTCCTCCCTCATACCAAACGTCAAAGCGTAAATATTAATGCAAAATGAGAGCATCCCGAACGATTTGCTCCCGCAAATGCAGCCCCGGTAAATTCATCCGGGGCGAAACAAAGGACAATGTTTGCAAACCGAACCAGGCTTATTTCATCCCAAACAAGAGCCGGGATTATTTCATCCCAAACAAGAGCCGGGATTATTTCATGAGCATTGACAATCTCACAATAACAGCCAATATTCAAAAAGCCCGCATCCTGGTGGTGGATGATAACCCGAGCACGGCCATGACTCTGGCGCGAGCTATTGCCCACATCAGCCCCAATCTGGACGTAGTTTTTGCGACGGATGGCTTGATGGCCCTGGAGCAGGTCAGGGATGATATGGCCGATTTGATCATTACCGACATGATGATGCCCGATATGAACGGTCTGGAATTGATCGAAAAATTACGGCTGCATCCGGCTGGCGGGCCATCCTATGCTATCCTGATCACGGCTTATGATGTGCCTGGTTTGAAAGAAAGCGCCCGTCGCATCAAGGTCAATGATGTGCTCATCAAACCGATCCACCCGGAGCGGATTTGTCAGATCGTTTCCAGGGCGCTGGAAGAAATGCAGCCGTCTGAGCCGGTCAGGCTGCCGCAAGAAACCCGCCCGGTTCGATTTGCTGGGCAAATCGCACCGGGATTACCCCGCAAGAAATTCAAGCTATTGGTGGCAGATGACAACCCCAGCAACGTGATGCTGCTTTCACGCTATCTCCAACAGGAGGACTACAGCCTGATTGTGGCGACCAACGGCGCTGAAACGCTTGAAAAAACAAGGGCTGAAATACCGGGACTGATCCTGCTGGATGTTAATATGCCGGATAAGGATGGTTTCCAGGTGCTGCGGGAGATCCGTTCCGACCCGGCCACAGAACATATCCCGGTCATCATCCTGACCGCAGCCCGGCTGGACCCGGCCGATATGCAGTTTGCTCTGAACCTGGGCGCGGATGATTATGTCACCAAGCCGTTTGACCGCCGCGAACTGTTGGCGCGCATCCGCACTAAGCTGCGGGTCAAGGAAGCCGAGGATGCCATTCGCCGCCGCAACAAGGAATTGAGCCTGCTGCCGGAAATCGGTAAAGACCTGAGCGCGCGCCTGGATATTGATGACTTGACCAACGTTGTGCTGCATCGCACAGTTGAAACCCTTGGGGCCCTGGCGGGGCACATCCTGATCCTGAATTCCGCCACCCCTCTGCACAAGGAATATCATTTTTCATCCATCTCCGCCCCCGATTTTGACCCCCAACTCCCTAAGCTTGATACGATCCTGACTCGCATGACATCCACGCGCGAGAGTATCATCATAGATGATACAGTAGAAAACAGCGATTGGCTGACTGAACCTGGCGATCCGGCTCGGTCTGTCATCTTGGTGCCGCTGCTTGGCCGTCTCGATTTGATTGGCGTGCTGATCCTGACACACGAAGAAGCCGGTTACTTCACGTTTGAACATCAACTTTTGCTGCAGGCGATTGCCAGCCAGGCTGCCATCGCGGTGGAAAATGCCCAACTGTACGCCAGGATTGCCCGCGAACAGGGTCGCACCGCCGCCATTTTGCAAAGCGTGGCAGATCCGATTTTGATGTTTGACGGGAATGCTCGCCTGATGATGCTGAACCCTGCTGGAGCGAATTTATTCAGCGAATGTGGTGCTAAATTAGGTGAACCACTTGTCAGAGATTGCGGTTACGAGGCCCTGATTGAACTGCTGGATCAAACCTGCGCATCCGGCAAGCCAGCAATGGGAGAAGTTACCTGGCCGGATCGCCGTGTTTTTGCGGTCCAGTTTACTTCAATAGGCATGGATAATCCTGGTTCCAACTCCTCCCGCAAGGGCAGCCCCGAGAGTACCGGGATGAAACAAGAGACGCTGTCAGGAAATCGAACGGGAACCGAAGGCTGGGTTGTGCTTCTGCACGATGTCTCCCGCTTCAAAGCCCTGGATCGCATCAAGGATGAGTTTATATCAACCGCCACACACGATCTAAAAAACCCGATCACTTCTGTATTAGGGTTTAGCGAAATCCTTCCAGCCGCCGGCCCGCTCAATGAAACGCAGTTGAGTTTTGTCCAGCATATCCACTCGGCAGCAGAAAACATGCGCGAACTGGTTCAGGATTTGCTGGATCTGGCCAAGATCGATATGAACCTGGAGCTTAAAAAAGAAAAATTAAATGTGAACGTCCTGATGGCTGAAACAGTCGATGAGTTCAAGCTTCAGGCGGAAAACAAAAACCAACAGTTTGAGATGGACGAATGCGGAAAACAAGCCTGGATACAGGGCGATACCCTGCAACTTCGTCAGGCTTTGCGCAATCTGATTGGTAACGCTATAAAATATACGCCCGATCATGGCCGCATTATGGTTTCGTTGGAATGTGGGCAATCCGAGGTGGTGATCCGGGTAAAAGATACCGGTTATGGTATTCCGGCGGAAGACCTGCCGTTCATTTTTGACCGTTTTTATCGGGTACGCCAGGATGATGTCATGAATATTGAAGGCAGTGGCCTGGGATTGGCGATCGTTAAATCTGTGATTGAGCAGCACGGTGGGCATATCAACGTTGTGAGCGAGCCGGGCGCAGGTTCCACTTTTATCTGCAGCCTGCCGCTTCTGATGATAAAAAATGTAAATGAGATGGAAAATACCCATAAGTTCAGTAAGACACCATCCGGTTATTCCTTCAGCATTTGAAAAGCGAGGTTTTTATGGATGAAATTAAAACCAAAAATAATGTGGAACAAACACAGCGCCAGATCGCCATCTGGTCTGCGGGTGTTTTCACAATTCTGAGCCTGGCCTTCCTGATTTTCTCCGTTTACATTGTTTATCATGACCAGCAGGGCAGGTTTGACCTCTCTGACAAGGTGTTGATGCCGGTGGCAGCCATGATGTTTGTTGCCAGCCTGTTTAGCTTCTTTCTAATTCGTGGCGGGCGGCAAGCGATTGGCTCGATTATATTGTACATGGTTGTGGTACTGGTGCCGCCGATAGCTGCCGTCCTGACATTGCAGGATTTTGGTATCACTTCCATTATTTACATCGTACTTTTTGCCTCCATGACGATTGGCCTGGTTCTTCCAAAAAGTACAAGAAACGCCTCGATCGTGGCGGCTGTGATTGCGATTTTAATCAGCCTGGCGCTTGAATTGATCAACCCACCCTTTCGGGTGGCAACAGATATTTACGGTGTAGCCAATACATTCTCAGTTTTAGCTGCACTGGGCTTGTTCGCATTTTACGCCCGCCAGTACCAGGATTTTTCGCTGCGCGCAAAACTTATCCTGGCGTTTTCATTCTCGGCCATCAGCATTCTGATAGCCGGGGCTTACTTTTATTACACTATTGTCGTCAATCAATACTTACAGGATTATCGTCACTTAGCCACTACTGCTGCTGAAATTGCTGTCCTTCAACAAAATGGCGATGAATTTGCGCGCATTACTTCAGCGCAGGATCCACTCTATGAAAAATTTCGTGTGCAGAATCTAAAGATTCGCAAATCCGACCCTGCAATCAAGTTTGTGTGGACTGCCAGCAAGGACAGCCAGGGTTTCTTTTTTATGGTGGATGCCATGGAACCTGGCGAACCAGATGCGGCCTTGTTTGGCAGCCGGTATTCGGACCCCAGCGCTACACTCGTGAATAATTACGATACGATGACGGGTGCGATTGCCGACCAGCAACCCTATACGGATGAATACGGCTCGTTTCTGACTGCCTATGCGCCAATTTTTGCATCGGATGGCAAACGGGTGGGCGTGATCGGGGTGGATATCGATGCGGCCACCATTGAACAAACGCGCCACCTGATATTGGATCAGACCCTGATCGTGGTTTTTCTCGCCAGCCTGTTAAGCATCAGCCTGGGCTACTTCTTTGGAAACCTGCTGGCCCAACCAATCGAAAGGTTGACG
The DNA here is from genome assembly GCA_903910795.1 of uncultured Anaerolineae bacterium. GTDB lineage: Bacteria > Chloroflexota > Anaerolineae > Anaerolineales > Villigracilaceae > UBA5195. The sequence continues at coordinate 13,818 of CAIWAX010000102.1, read as the reverse complement.
ACTAACACAGGTAAATATGCTGCTGGCGATTTCTCCGCCCGCACCAATGTTGAAACCAAGGATGAGATCGGCGACCTGGCGTTGTCGTTCAATAACATGGCTGATCAGATTGATACCCTGGTGTCGGGATTGGAAGCGCGGGTGACTGAGCGCACCCGCGCTCTGGCTACATCGGCTGAGGTCAGCCGCCGACTCTCCACCATTCAGGATCTGGATGTGCTGGTAAAGGAAGTGGTTGAACAGGTTCAAACCGCCTTCGGATATTACCATGCCCATATTTACCTGCTGGATGATGCCAAAGAATATCTGGTGATGGCCGGTGGAACCGGTGAGGCGGGCCAGACCATGCTGGCCAATGGGCACAAAGTTGCAACAGGTAGAGGACTGGTGGGCCTCGCCGCTCAAACCAACTCTCCGGTCTTTGTGCCGGATGTCAGTGCTGACCCTGCCTGGCTGCCCAACCCGCTGCTGCCCGAAACGAAATCCGAAGTGGCTGTGCCCATTTCAACCGGTGGGTCCCGTGCTGGAACCGGGATTATCATGGGAGTGCTGGATGTGCAGCAGAATGTGATTGGTGGTTTGAAGCAGGAAGATGTTGAGCTACTGCAGTCAATCGCGAACCAGGTCGCCATCGCTATTCAAAATATCCGTTCATCTGAAACGGTTGTGAAACGCGTTGCTCAACTGCAAACTGTGGCGGTCATCAGCTCCGCCATCGCCACGCTGCGTAATGAGCAGCTTATGTTGGAAAACGTGGTGCGCCTGGCCCAGCGCCAGTTTGGTTATTATCACGCGCACGTGTTTATTTTTGATGAGCAAACCAACAACCTGAAAATAGTGGCCTGTGGCTGGAAGGCAGGCGATGAACGCGAAGGCGCGCACGGCACAACCGTGATTCCACTTGCCCAGCAGCAATCGCTGGTGGCGCGCGCCGCGCGAACCCGCCAGGCCGTCATCGTTAATGATGTTCACAATGAACCTGGCTGGCTGCCCAACCCGTTTCTCCCGAATACTGCCGCGGAACTCGCGACCCCCCTGCTGGTTGGTGACCAACTCCTGGGTGTGCTGGATGTTCAATCCGAACAGTTAAATGCCTTCTCCGAAAATGACGCATACATTGAGGCGACTCTGGCTTCACAGGTGGCTATCGCGCTGCAGAATATTCGCTCGTTTGCGCAAGCCAGGCTGCAGGCCGATCGTGAAACGACCATCAACCAGATCAGCCAGAAAATCCAGAGCGCCAATACAGTGGAATCCGCCATGCAAATTGCCGCCCGCGAGTTGGGGCACGCGCTGGGAATGAAACAAATCCTGGTAACGCTTGAGACGCCAGGTACTTCTGGCAAACCAAACGCCATGGAAAGTACCCATAAGTTCAGTAATGATAATCCCGGTTTTTGAACGGGACTGACGCTCAAATAAGTTGGAACGATTACCATTTCTCCGGCAGATGTTTGCCGGGTTTCCGGTTATCATAGAAAAAGATGAGTGAGGCAGCCATGAATGAAATACATCCTAAACCAGGCACGGAACATCGAGATAGACTTGTCGCGCCCTTGGTGGCTGGCATCTTCAGCGCACTCAGCCTGGCTGTTTTTATTTTTGAGATGTACACCGTCTTCGTAACTCAAACTGGCACCTTTTATCCTGGCGACAAGATTTTTATCCCATTTTCGCTCATTCTATTGGGTGTCGGCCTGTATAGTTCCTTCCTGATCCGGCGCGGACACTACGAATTGAGTTCCTGGCTTTTGTTTATGATGGTTCAACTGCCATCTCTGGCCCTTGTGATTGTTCTGCGGGATTTTACGACCGTAGCGGGGTTGTTTCTCCTGATCGCGTCAGTTTTCTTGATCTGGCTGGTTTTCCCCAAGTCCTCCCGGGGGCCGGCGGCGATGGTTTTGACCTTATCCGTGATCATCGTTATTGGGATTGAGTTGTGGAATCCAGCTTTCCGTTTACGAATCGGAGATTCTGCCGGAATAGTCACGGCCATCCTGGCGGTAGGTGGTATGGCCATGCTAGTAGTCATTCTGCGTCAGGCGATCTTCGGTAACATTCTGATCCGGTTGATCGTCTTAATCGCCATCCTGATTGTGGCAGGCGTAGGATTGAGCAACTGGTTGGGTTTACGTTCCTTCCAATCCGGTCTGACCGCAGAAGTTGGCAGCAACCTGTCTACCCGAGCCACTGCGATCAGTATTCAACTAGCAACGGCTGTGGGTCAGAACTTGAGTGCGTTGAGAACATTGGCAATGGCCTCAGATGTCCAGGTTGCCGCCGTGAAAGCCAATGCCCATTATGTTCAACTGGCAGACATTGCCCGTATTGACCAGCAGTGGGTCGACACCAATGACCTTAGCAACCCGCTGATCAGCAATGTGATTTACAATCCAACCGCAGATTTGCTGCGCTTTTACCAGCGCCAAAATACAGAGAATGTTGAAGTATTTCTAACAGGGGTGCAAGGTTACAACATCGCGGCCAACACTCGCACAGCCAACTACCTGCAAGCCAACCAGGATTGGTGGAATATAGCCTACCGCGATGGTCAATTTGTTGGTCAACCAGTCTTTAATGCCAGCAGCCAGACGGTTGCCATCCCAATCGCGGTGGCAGTTCGCCAGGGTGGCTCGGGAAATGTAGTTGGCATCTTACGCACAACGGTTAATTTTGCCTTCCTGAGTGACGCGCTTAAGTCCAGCCTGTTTGGGAAAACCGGGCGTACCCTGGTGCTTCTGCCAAACGGCAAGGAATTCAGGTTGAACGATCTTGGCGGCGGGAAATTCACAATGGTGCAGGATGACGCTCCGCTTGAACTGATCAAGGTTTCGGAATCTTCCTCATCCTCTCAGACCTTGACCCTGGCGGGCATCCCGGTGCTGGTCAGCTTTTCCGGGTTGAAGACGGTTGGCATGGCAACCGCTGACCAGCAGGCAGTCATAGATTTGAACTGGGATGTAGCCACTCTACAGGATCAATCTGAAGCCTTCCAACCTATTACAACCCAGACCAATAATTCAATCATTTTGACGCTGATCATCATTTTCGCGGGTGTTATCCTGGCGTTCGTGATCGCCCGTTTCATCTCCGATCCGATCACGCGTCTGACAGCAATTGCACAAAAAGTTGCCGCCGGTGATTTTTCTGTGACGGCCGAAGTGCAAAGCCAGGATGAGGTTGGCACATTGGCAAAGACTTTCAACAGCATGGTAGCCCAAATTCGCGACCTGATCGGCACGCTGGAAGTGCGCGTGGCCGAACGCACCAAGGCGTTGAATACCTCCACTGAAATTACCCGCCGTCTGGCAACCATCCTTAACCCGGGACAACTGGCCCTGGAAGTGGTGGAACAGGTGCAATCGGCTTTCAATTATTACCACGCCCATATTTATTATCTCGATCAGGATACGGGTGATATGGTGATGGCTGGCGGTACCGGCGAGGCCGGGTCCGCCATGTTGGCTCGCGGTCATAGGGTAGCCAGCGGCCGTGGTCTGGTGGGCCGCGCCGCCGAAACCAATGCCCCGGTGTTGGTGCCGGATGTTTCAAATGAACCCGGATGGCTGCCCAATGCGCTGCTGCCCGACACAAAATCTGAAGTCGCCATCCCGATTTCTTATGGCAAACAGGTGCTGGGGGTGCTGGATGTACAGCAAAACAGGGTTAACGGATTGGGCGAGGCAGATGTGCAGTTGTTGCAATCGCTGGCCGGCCAGGTTGCCATCTCCCTGCAAAATGCGCGTTCTTTCGAGCAGTCCCGCGCCCAGGCCGAACTTGAAGCGCTCACCAATAGTATCGGTCAAAAGATCCAACGCGCTGGTACCATCGAGGAAGTTCTACAGGTGGCTATTCGTGAGTTAGGGTTGGCGGTCGGCGCTGAGCGTGTCCGCGCCGATATCGCTGTGCAACCAGACGGCGGCAGCAGCGCCAGCCAGAACTGATCCGGCCTATTCCGGTTCGATTTCCTGGGGGAAATCGAACCGGAACTACCATCCCGTGCAAAAACCGGGATTACCTTGGAAGAGGAGCAAAAAACCATGTTGCAGACCAATCCAGAAAACTTACAGCCAGGCGGCTTTCCCCCGCAATCACCCAGCCCGGACGTGGTTGAAAGCAGGCAAAATTGGACTTTCGCGCAGATACTGGCTGAGCCAGTAAGCACGATCACGGATTCCATCCAACGGCGGCAGGCCAGCCTGGTGTCAGCCATTTCCCTGGCTCTGGTGATAGCACTTAGTTTTGGAACTGTTGCAAATATTTTTATCATGCACATGGCCGGTACAACTGGGGCGCTGGGCAGTACTGCCGTCATCATGGCTGTTGTTTATGCGCTGAGCCGCGGTCGTCATTACAATCTGGCGAAGAACTTGCTGATTGTGGTGGTCGGCCTGCTGTGCGTCCTGGACGCCACGGTGGGAAATGATCACAGCGCGGCGGGCTTCATGGGCGTGGTGGCCTTTGATATCGTGCTAATTCTGATCAGCAGTGTGCTGGTATCCATAGGTACCACCGCGATCCTGGCGGCTCTCAATGCGATTGGAATTTTACTGGTGCCGCTGGTAGTTCCTGAGATTACATACGGTTATGTGACCCTGCCAGTGCTATTTAATATTGTTTTGTCGGGCATCATTTTAGTTGCCACCCAATACCGTAACCTGTCAGAAAGCGACCGCCTGCATCAGCTTGACAATATCAACACATCGCTGCAAGCCAGTAACAAGGCTTTGAGCGACAGCACCCGCGATATTAGCGCCCGTACCCGTGAACTGGAACTGAGCGTGGAAGTTGGACGCACAATTTCGCAGGTAAACACCCTGGATGTGCTGCTCAAAAACGCGGCAGAAATCATCCAATCGCGTTTTGAATTGTATTACGTCCAGGTATACCTGGTTGAACCTGCCCGCACCGCGCTGGTGCTGTGGGGTGGTACCGGAAGTGTGGGCCAGGAACTCCTGAAACGCGGCCACAACCTGCCGCTGAACAGCGCTTCGATCAATGGACGTGCTGTCATGGAGAAGCGCCTTGTATTGGTGGAAGATACCACCGCCAGCGCCACGTTTCGTCCCAACCCACTGCTTCCAGAGACCTGCGCAGAGTTGGCCGTTCCGCTCATGCTGGCTGACCGGGTAGTAGGTGTGCTGGATCTGCAATCCAACCAGCCGGGTGCGCTTATCACGGGAGTTCTGCCAGCGTTTGAAGCCCTGGCTGGACAGTTGGCAATCGCTATCCAAAATGCAAGCCTGCTGGCCGAGGCAGAACAGGCCCGCCGCGAACTGGAAAGTCAGGCCCGCCGCCTGGTGCGCACCGGTTGGCAGGATTATCTGGATGCCTTGCATAAACCCGAGAAACTCGGCTTTATATTTGAGCAGAACCAGGTTCTACCTTTGAACGAGACGGCGGTTTCAGCCAGTGATAGCGGGGCTTTTTCGGCCCCCATTGCCGTGACGGGTGAACCAGTTGGCACTCTGGTTGTTGAAATGGATGAATCCAAACGTACAACCAACAACACCGAGCTTGTAAAGATTGTGGCACGCCAGGTGGCTCAGCAAATTGAAAACTTGCGCTTGCTGGACAGCGCTGAACGATACCGCTACGAAGCTGAACAGGCCGCCCACCGTCTGACACGCGAAGGCTGGAAGGATTATGTTGATGCGCAGTCTGACGAAAAAGTTGGCTATTTATACGATTTAAACGAAGTCAGGCCGATTGCTCAGCAGTTGGAAACCCGGACAGAAAAAGAGAACATCCATCTGCCGCTCAATGTTCGCGACGAAAAAGTTGGAAGTGTCTCGGTACAGGGAATCGACGAAAATGACAGACAGGCTGTCAGCCTGGTTCGCCAGATAGCGGACCGGCTTGGCGAGCGTATTGACAGCCTGCGGCAGTTTGAACAAACGCAAACCGCACTTGGACAATCTGAAAAATTATTTACCGCCAGCCGTAAACTGACCCTGGCAACCGATTTGCAAGAACTAATGGCGGTCACAGTTGAATCGCTGCAGATCCAGGCCATTAATCGCGCCGTCCTGACCAGTTTGAACTACAACGCCGCGAATGAACTGGAAAGTGTCAGCGTCGTGGCCAACTGGTGGCGCGGCATCGGAACGCAACCTGCGGCGATTGGGACGCGTTACTCGGTTGGGTTATCCCTGTTTTCCGCTTCCGAGCCGGTTTTTGTCAACGACAGCCTGCTGGATGAGCGCCTTGATCTGGCTACCCAGGCGGTGATCGGACAGCGCAATCTGCGCGCGGGCGCGGTGTTGCCCCTGTTTCTAGGTACCCGCCAGATTGGCTCGCTCGTGCTGGAAGCTGACCAACCCCACAAATTCAAGTTGGATGAGACCCGCTTAATCACCGCACTTGCGCCGCAGATCACCACCGTGTGGGAGAACCGCCGCCAGTTTGAACGCGCCCAACGCCAGGCCGAACGCGAAGCCACCCTGAATGCCATCAACCAGAAAATCCAAAGCGCCACCAGCGTGGATGCCGTTCTTCAAATCGCCGCGCGTGAACTGGGCCATGCCCTGGGCGCGCCCCGCACAATTGCCCAGTTGAGCCTGAAAGACTCAAAGATAACCCCGGCTCGATTTCCCCAGGGAATCGCACGGGAAAAGTAAACACCTGCCAGTTTGGCATAATCCCGATTCGATTCGCCGATGTGCGAAGCAAATATCGTTCCGACACCTGCACTTGCGTTCCGGTGCAAGTGTGCCCTGACGGGATCGAACGGGACAGGAGAACATGATCGATGCCCCCTGATGTGATCATCCCGGTTCCAGAACGGGATAAGATGCGCCAACGGATACATTCTCTTTTTGCAGAGATTGAACTGCTCGCAGTTCAACCCGCCTCAGATGTTGATGTGGTACGGCGTGAGATCGAGACGCTGCGCCTGCGTGTGGTTGAATTGGAAACGCAGTTTTATGAATTGAAGAAAGTTGAAAACCTGGCAGCCAGAGAGGAAGAAACCCGACCCCGTGCTGAGTCCGGGACTATTTCGCTGGCTGAACCGCAGCCGGTTCAATCCCGTCCGGCGGCCCCACTGCTATATGAAAAAGAGCAGGTGGGCTATGCCTTCAGTGATGAACGAGTGCAGCTTCTGCAGCCATCAAATCTGGAACCGGCGCGGGGCGAGAATGTCATCCATGCGATGCTGATGGAAACCGGCCAGCCAATTGGCGCGGTTGTGGTTGAACCCCAACCGGAACGGCTATGGACACCGGATGACGAAGAATTGGCAGATGCCGTGGCCCGCCAGGTTTCGCTCCAGATCCAGAACCTGCGGTTGTTGGAAGCGGCTGAACGCGCCCGCGCCGAGGCCCAGGCTGCCACCCAGCGTTTCACACACGAAGGCTGGGAATCGTTCCTCGATTCGATCCATCAGGATGAGCGTATCGGGTATGTCTATGACCAGAATTCGGTGACGCCGCTTGTGGGTGCGCCAGCCGGTGACATCGATTTTCAGGAAACGGTCAAAGTCCTGGATGAGCAGGTGGGCAGGCTGTATTTAAAGGCCGACCCGCACAGGCCGCTGACAGAAGATGACAAACTACTGGTGACAGCCGTCGCCAGCCGCATGGGGCAGCAGGTTGAAAACCTGCGATTGCTGGCGGATGCCTCACGCGCCCGCGCCGAAGCTGAAGAGGCCACCCGCCGCCTGACGCGTGAAGGCTGGCAGGCCTATGCCGAGCAGCAGACCGCGCGATTTGCCGGGCAAATCGCGCATGGCTTTGTGTATGATACCAACCGGGTCAGCCCTTTGTTGGAAACGCAGCAAGATGTCAGCTATTCCGAGCCTTTGATGGTGCGCGGTGAGTCTATCGGTCAACTGGCTGTGGCCGGGCTGGAGCAAATTTCGCCCGAAATACGAGGCTTGCTGGCGGCTGTGGCCGCCCAGACCAGCCTGCATCTCGAAACCCTGCGCCTGACCGAAGAGCTTCAAAAACGCGCGGCCGAATTGGAAGAGCTGGATCGCCTCAAATCTTCCTTCCTGGCGAATATGAGCCATGAGTTGCGCACACCGCTCAATTCCATCCTGGGTTTTTCGGACGTGATCCTGGAAGGTATCGATGGGCCGCTGACAGATTACATGGAAAACGATCTACGCCTGATCCAGAAGAATGGACAGCACCTGCTACACATGATCAACGACGTGCTGGATATGGCCAAGATCGAAAGTGGACGCATGAACCTGCATCCGGAGGCGGTGAAGGTCCACAGCATCCTGGAAGAAGTTTTAGGAATTACTTCCACGCTGGCCAACAACAAGAACCTGGCTTTCTTCATCGAACCTGATTCGGATCCGGAGGTTGAAATTTACGCGGATGTTACACGCATCCGCCAGATAATGATCAATCTGGTCAACAACTCGATCAAATTTACCGAAAAAGGCCATGTCTGTATGCGTGTTGACCGGGTGACAAGCGATAAAGTGGAAATCATCGTGCGGGATACCGGCATCGGCATCCCCATTGAACACCTGCAAATGGTTTTTGATGAGTTTGCGCAGGTGGACACCTCCACCACCCGCAAGGTGGGCGGTACAGGCCTGGGCCTGCCCATCAGCCGCCGCCTGGCAGAAATGCATGGCGGGCGTATGTGGGTTGAAAGTACTGGTATTTCCGGTCAAGGTTCGGCTTTCCATGTTCAACTGCCGCTGGTGGCCATATTTGCCGAGCCAGTTGAGAAAGTGACCCGCTAAGCATGTCCAACCCCATCTCGCTTGAATGCCGGGTCTGCGGCAAACTGCAACCCTATGAACCTTTCACCCCTACGGTCTGTAAACACTGCGGCTCGCAGTGGATGGCCGCGAATTATGATTTTGACGCGTTTAAACGTGAAATTCTGCGCGGGCTGCCCGGGCGGCCATCCAATTTGTGGCGGTACCAGGATATTTTGCCGATTGGCGACCCGGCAGCCCTGGAAAATGGCCCTGTGGGTTTATACCCTGCAGGTGGAACGCCGCTCTGGCTCTCACAACGCTATGCCCCGGCGCTCGGGCATAAACTTGTCTATTTTAAAGATGAACGTTACGGGCCAACCAGTTCTTTTAAAGACCGCCAGGCGGCCGTGGCTGTGGCTGCCATGCTGGAAGGCGGTGTCAAGGAAGCTGTGATCGCCTCAACTGGCAACGCAGCGGTGGCTTACGCGGCGGCCTGCGCGCGAGCCGGAATTAAGTTGTGGGTCTTTATGACCAGCCTGGTGCCGCAAGAAAAATTGCGCGAGGCGGCTCTATTTGGCGCGGAAGTGATCCGGGTCAGCGGCAATTACGATCAGACCAAGCAAATTGCCTCACAATTTGCGCAGCGCCGGCACCTGGTGCTGGATCGTGGCGCTTCGTCCCTGCCCGCGCGTGAATCGATGAAAACCATCGCCTACGAAATCGTTGAGCAGCTTGGCTGGCGCAGCCCGGATTGGTATGTTCAGGCGGTTAGCGGCGGGCTTGGCCCACTGGGCGTCTACCAGGGTTTCAAAGAGCTTTTTGATATGGGACTGATCAAACGCATCCCCAAGCTGGCGATCATCCAGGCCGAAGGTTGCGCGCCGATGGTCAGGGCTTTTCAGACTGGAAAGGATGTGGCCGAGCCGGTCATCCCGGATACGCGCATTATTATCCTTTCAACTGGCGACCCCGGAAAATCCTACACTTACTTATGGCGGTTGGTGCAGGATTACGGCGGAATCATGAGTTCTGTGACAGATGCCGAAGCCTTCGCGGCCATGCGCGCGCTGGCGAAAAGCGAGGGCATGGCTGTGGAGCCTGCCACGGCGGTAGCCTTTGCTGGTTTGGAGAAGCTGCTGAAAGATGGCACCATCACGTCTGACGAGTTGGTGATCGTCAACTGCACCGGACACACCTTTCCGGTTGAAAAGCACGTACTTGGCGATCAGTGGGCCGTGGATGTCCATCTGAGCGAGGGCCAGACTCAAGCTCCCCGCGAGGGTCTGGAAGCTGCCCTGGAAAACCTGGACGAAAAGGCCACCACGGTGTTGCTAATCGATGATAACGATGATGATGCCCTGCTAATCCGGCGGCACCTGGAACGCCGTAAATCTTACAGGGTGTACCATGCCCGGGACGGTTGGGAAGGTCTGGCCCAGGCCCGGCAAAAGCTGCCGGATATAATCATCACTGACCTGACCATGCCCGGCATAGATGGGTTTGGTCTGGTGGAAGAATTAAAACTGGATCCGCGCACAAAAAACATCCCGATCGTAGTGGTAAGCGCCAAGGATATCACCCCTGAGGAATGGAAACGCTTGAATGGTAATATTGAAGGGTTATATCAAAAAGGATCACTCCCCTCACGCCAGTTCGTTGAGCAGGTGGTGCACGTGATCGAAGAAGAACGAAATAATCCCGGACCGATTTCCTCCCGCGAGGGCAGCCCCGAGAGTACCGGAGTGAAACAAGGGACGATGTTAGAAAATCGCATGGGAAAGAACAAGAATCAAGGAGCCTGAGAATGGGAAACAACATCTTATACATCGAAGATAATCCAGACAATATGATGCTTGTTAAACGGGCACTCGAATCGCGCGGGTATCACCTCCTGGAAGCGGTAAACGGGCAGGAGGGTGTAGTAAAGGCAGAGAAAGAGATGGTGGATTTGATTCTGCTGGATATCAACTTACCCGATATCGATGGTTATGAAGTAGCTCACCGGCTGCGGCACAGCTCGAAAAGAGGCCTGGCGTATATCCCGATCATCGCAATCACCGCCAACGCGCTGAAAGGGGATGCCGAAAAAGCCCTGTCTGCGGGTTGCGATGTTTACATGTCCAAGCCGATCAATATTCGCGAGCTGTGGGCGCGGGTGGAAGCGTTTGTGCCCTCCCCAAATCCCAGAATACCGTAGCCGTTGGGCTGATAATCATGTTAAACAATCCCAAAGCTTATACGGACTATTCCTACATAACGGAACTTGTTTGTTCTGACTGCGGCGCAAAATACTCGGCCAGCACGGTCAATACCTTTTGCCTGGATTGCCAGGCGCCTTTGCTGGCAAACTATGATCTGGATAGCCTTCGGGCGCATTTTCAGCGCGAGGATTTTTCGCTGCAGGCGCGTGCACGGGGCATGTGGCGCTGGCATGAACTCCTGCCGGTGCAATCGCCCTTTAATTGTGTGACGCTGGGCGAAGGGGACGGCCCTTTGTTGGCGCTGTCCAACTTGGGCGGGGAGCTGGGTCTTTCTAATCTATACGTGAAGGATGAGAGCGGCAACCCGACCGGCTCTTTCAAGGCGCGCGGGTTGGCTGTCGCTATCTCGAAGGCGCGCGAATTGGGCATCCGGAAGGTGATCATCCCCACTGCCGGGAACGCCGGCGGGGCCATGGCAGCTTACGCGGCCCGGGCGGGGATGAAGGCTCTGATCTATATGCCACAGGATGCGCCGCGTGCCAATGTGGTTGAAAGCCGCCTGACAGGCGCCGAAGTGGTGCTGATCGATGGCATTATAAGCGACGCAGCGGGTATGGTGGGTGTCAAAGCCAAAGCGGAGGGCTGGTTTGATCTGTCAACCTTCAAGGAACCTTATCGGGTGGAAGGCAAGAAAATCATGGGCTACGAGATTGCCGAAGCCTTTGGTTGGGAACTGCCGGATGTGATCATTTATCCAACCGGCGGTGGTACCGGGCTGGTTGGCATGTGGAAAGCCTTCGCGGAGCTGGAGGCCCTGGGTTGGCTGAAAAGCAGCAAAAAGCCGCGCATGGTGGTTGTGCAGGCCGAGGGTTGCGCGCCAATTGTCAAAGCCTTCCAGGCTGGCGCGGCTTTTTCGGATTTCTGGATCAATGCACACACCGTGGCCTCCGGGCTGCGGGTGCCCAAGAGTTTTGCGGATGCGCTCATTCTGAAGGTGCTTCGCGAAAGCGGCGGGCAGGCCGTCACGGCCAGCGATGCTGAAATATTGGCTGCCCAATTCGAGATTGGACATAAGGAAGGGCTCTTCCCTGCGCCTGAGGGCGCCGCCACCCTGGTCGCCGCCAGGAAGCTGGTTGACCAGAAATGGATTCAACCCGATGAGCGCGTGGTGCTGTTCAATACCGGCTCCGGGTTGAAATATCTGGAAGACAGGCTTTGAACCAGTAAACAGGCGCCGTGAGTGAAAAACAAAAACGAGAAAAGGCTGAACTGGCCTTTTCTCGTTTTATTATCTTTGTAAGCCTGTCGGGAACTTCACTTCTTCATCAATTTCTGGCACAGCCTGACGCCGCTCATGGCATCCTTCACCCAGTAATCTGCCCCCACATAGTGACAAACCTGTTCGTCGATCATCCCGCCGCCCACGATGATGGGGATGGAAAGTTCATTGGCAGCAGCTTTTTCGCGCAGGGTTGTGATAGTTTCCTTCATCATTTCAAAAGAGGAAGTGATCAGCCCGGATAAGCCGATCAAATCTGGCTTGATTTCGATGGCTTTTTCGGCGAAATTTTTAGGAGGCACATCCACACCCAGATCAATGACCGTAAAGCCGTAACAGGAAAGCAGCATCCCGGCCATGTTCTTGCCAATATCATGGATGTCACCAGCCACCGTCCCGATCAGAACCACACCAGATGAGCGACCCTTGGCCTGCATGATGATATGTGGTTGAACCAATTCAACCACTTCCCGGAATATTTCCCCCGACATGATCAACCCGGAAACGAAATATTCGCCGTTTTCATATTTTTGGCCAACAATGCGCATCCCGGCGTTGCATTCTTCGATGATTTGCAGCGGGTCTTCTCCTGCGTCAATACGTATTTTTACCTGCGCAAGCACCGCGTCCTCGTCCAGTTGGGAGACCAGCGCCGCCAGGTGATTACTAAAATCGGAATTTTCCACGGGTCTCTCCATACTTAAGCATTTATTAACCCAACCTGCGTGGTAAAACGCAGGCGGTCGGCGCGGCCGATGAACCAGCCCCAACTGACGGGCTTGTCATCAAAGTCATAAAACAGATGCTCGAAACAAAAAGCAGCCATGGGTTGTAGAACCTTGAGCAGTCGAGCTTCTTCTTCATCGAGCAGTGTGGCTTCCATGCTGATCTCACCGTGCTTGAGCAGCGATGAAGTAATCCCGGTTTCAGAACGGGCTTCGCTCGTACCGCTGAAAAGCTGCTGCAGGGCAGTCACTTCCAGTTCAGCCTCAACGATCGGACGGGTGGGATCATAGATCAGGTATTCGCGGTGATAAAAAGCCGGCTCATTGTCGTTCCATAATAACCGGCGCATGTAAATGGTGCGTTTTCCCTCATGGATCGCCAGTTTGCGAGCCACACGTTCGTCAGCAGCCACAATCCGGGTTTCAAGAAGCTGCACGTTGGTACCCTCGCGGTTTCCAAATAAGTTTTCCAACTGTCCAAGCTGGAAGGTGGCAGCACTCAAGGTGACTGGTTTCACAAAGGTTCCGCGGCCCTGTTCAGCAGTCACGACACCCTGATCGACCAGAATGTTGATCGCGCGCCGGACGGTCATCGCGCTGACCCCGTAACGCTCAACCAGTTGCGCCTCGGAAGGGAGCTGGCTGCCCGGGCGCAGCAGGCCTTCTACCATGTTCTGCCGCAGGATGTTAGCCAGTTGGGCATAGGCAGGCTCGAAGGAATCTCGGTCAATTGATGCAGTTTCCAGCAAAACAGTGTTCTTTGGACGGTGTGCCATTTTTTCCCAATCTTATATATGACATTTGTCACTTGTAAACTTATATATATAAGTGTATAACTTCTATTGTAACATAATATACACTTTAATTCTACCACCCAGTGCGCTTTGCCAAGCAAATCGAACCGGAATTACCATTTGCAATGCCCTCGGTCACAAATTGCGGTTCTCC
>CAIWAX010000101.1 GCA_903910795.1 uncultured Anaerolineae bacterium | reverse complement strand
CGGTCACAAATTGCGCTTTTTTGCTTAAGTGAAGAACCGCAATTTGTGACCGAGGGCATTATATAATGAGAGAATAGCGGTTGCCCGGGATTTCTGTTGCAACTCCACCCCAGATGTAATAAAATACACTCACAAACTTTCGGAAAATTTTCACAATAGCGCCATGTTGATTATCTTGAATATGCCAAAAAAGATGTTTTGCCATTCCGGGTGAATTGCGCAGGGGAAAAAAAGTGGGATGGTCCTCGAATCTGTTCAAAGAAAAGAAGGCTGAAATGAAAAAATTGATTGCCATCGGTTATTGCCTGTTCGTAGTTTTATTCATTGCCGCCTGTGGCACTCCCGCCGCGGGTACTTCCCTGCTGGCTCCGGGCAACGTCCCGCCAACCGCCCAAACCGGCGGCAGTACTTCGGGAAAAAAATATAACATCGCGCTGGTCATGAAGACGCTTACCAATCCTTTCTTTGTGGAAATGGAAAAGGGCGCCCGCCAGGCCGAACAGGAATTGGGCATCAATTTGATCGTGAAAACAGGCGCCCAGGAAACCTCGGTCGAACAACAAATCACAATCATCCAGGATTTGATCCAGCAAAAGGTGGACGCGATCCTGATCGCCCCGGCCGATTCTGTGCAGTTGATCCCGGTCTTAAAACAGGCTCAGAATGCCGGTATTGTGATCGTCAACCTTGATAACCGCCTCGATCAGCAAGGCATGGATAAAGTCGGTCTGCTGAACGTTCCCTATATCAGCGTGGACAATGTGCAGGGCGCTTATTTGTCTGCCAAATTTATCAGCCAGCCGCTAACCAGCCCGACCCAGGCCATGATTATTGAAGGCATCCAGACCGCCACGAATGCGCAGGATCGCAAAACCGGCGCCATGAAGGCTTTTGGGGAAAATAGCAATATTCAGGTGGTGGCTTCGGAAACAGCCAATTGGAAAATAGATGAGGCGCATACCCTGGCGGGTAAATTATTCAAAGAGCATCCGGATGTCAAGCTGGTATTTTGCGCCAATGACATGATGGCCTTTGGTGTGATCCAATACCTGACAGAGTCTGGCATTAAGGATGTCAAGGTGGCGGCCTATGATGCCCTGGCAGAATCCATGCCGATGTTAAAGGATGGCACCCTGCAGGCCACCATCGACCAGCAGGCGGCTGTGCAGGCCTACACGGGAGTACAGTTTGCGCTGCGGGCCTTGAAAGGTGAGAAACTGCCACCGGTCACTTTACTGGATGTGCGCCTGGTGACAAAAAACAATGCTAACTAAACTGCGTAAAAACTGGCGGCGTAATCCCAGGTTGGCAGTGACTCTGGCGCTTTACTTTTCATTGGCAAGTATTTTGCCTTTGTTGGTGCTCGGATTCCTGTCGGATTATGTCTCCCGTTCCGTGATCCAACAAATGGCGATTTATTCCAACCAGGCGTTGGTCAACGCGCAGCGTGATTATCTGGATGTTCTCTTCCAGGAAATTGAAAGTCTGATCATTAATATCTCCGGTGTCGATGAAATTAAAAGCGCGATTGATGACTCTTTAATTTCTCCCAGTGAATATACCCGCCTGGCCACCCATGCCCGCATCGGATATATTTTGAGCGGCTACAGTGGTGTCAAAGGCCTGGTTTCGCTGGATATTTTTACGCCGGGCGGCGCCCACTACCATGTCGGGGACACTTTGAATGTCCAGGATATTAACAGGCCCTTGCTGTCTGAAATGACCCGCACTGTGACAGCTTCGGATCGCCTGGTAACCTGGCTGGGGATCGAAGATAATATTAATAGCAATTCCGCCTATGCAAAGGTCATCACCGCCAGCCGGTTAATCCAGTTGGTGGATCCGGTCACGTTCAAAGCCAACCCGGGCGCGCTCCTGCTGGTGAATTACAGCGTCGACAGCCTTTACGATCATTTCTCATCGCTGACCAACGGCCCGGGGGCGTATTTTATGGTGGTGGATGGCAACAATCAAATCGTCTATCACCCGGATCACGCCAATATCGGCCAAAAGATCTCGCCCGTATTAATTGACAAAATAAATTCGGGTATCGATATGATCGATTTGAATGGCGAAACGTTATTGATCCGGCATGCGCAATCCACCGTGAATGGTTGGATGGTGATCAGTCTGGTTCCGTATAAAAACCTGACTGCCAGCGCGGATGCCATTCGACTCGTCAGCCTGGGCACCCTGGGCGTCAGTTTAATTTTCATTCTGATCATCTTCTGGATTGTCTCCAGTGATATTGTGCAGCCGCTGACGTTCATTACCGAATCTTTTAAGAAAATTCAAAACGGCACATTTGACTGGCAACTGCGTTTGGACGAGAACCGCACGGATGAAATTGGCGAAATGATGCGCTGGTTTAATATTTTCATTGGCAGCACCGAGGCGAAAAACCAGGCCGAACGTGAATTGGTTAAGGCCAAGGAAGCGGCGGAAACTGCCAACCGCGCCAAGAGTGATTTCCTGGCAGTCATGAGCCATGAGATTCGCACCCCCATGAACGGCGTGCTTGGGTTGACCTACCTGGCGCTGCAAACCGATATGAATGACCAACAGCGCGATTATCTGACCCACATCCAGTCTTCTGGTGAGGCGCTGCTGGCGATCATCAACGATATTCTCGATTTTTCGAAAATTGAAGCCGGTAAACTCGATATCGAAGCCATTGATTTTGACCTGGATGAAGTGCTGCAAAGCCTCGCCAATCTGGTAGCCTTCCGCGCGCAGGAAAAGAATTTGGAACTGATCTTTAACACTGCGCCGGATGTGCCGCGCCTGTTGGTCGGTGATCCGGGCCGTTTGCGCCAGATACTGCTCAACCTGGTTGGCAACGCCATCAAGTACACCAATACCGGTCATGTGACCCTCAAAACGGTGGTTCAGCAGATCGATGAGAGCCAGGCAGTGGTGGAATTTTCGATCAAGGATACCGGCATTGGCATGACACCCGAGCAGATGCCCGGCTTGTTCCAGTCATTCAACCAGGCGGATACATCCATCAGCCGCAAATATGGCGGCACCGGGCTGGGGCTGGCCATCAGCCAGCGCCTTGCGAACCTGATGGGCGGCGAAATCCGCGTCCAGAGCCAGTTTGGCCGGGGCTCTACCTTCAGCTTAAGCCTGTCTTTCAAGCGCCAGACTGGAAAGGGCGGCGCCGCCTATGTCAGTCCTCCCGAATTCGCGGGGCGCCGGGCGCTGATTGTGGACGGTCACGCCGATTCGCTGGTCTTTCTGAAAGCTGCCCTCGAATCATTTGCATTCCAGGTCACAACTCTGACGACTGCCGAAGAGGCACTTGTGCTGCTCACAACTCCAGGCCGCTCCCAGCCGTTTGATCTGGTGATTCTGGGCGACTCCCTGCCCGGCAGGCTGCAAGGCATTGAAGCTGCCCAACGTATTCAGAAAAGCCCCAACCCGTCCAAGCCGCATATCTTGTTGCTGGTCAGCTCGGAAGAAAAGCTGCGCCAGGCTGCTTCCCGGAACCTGGCCGGCGCCCTGATGAAACCTGTCATGCGCTCGAGCTTATTTGAGTCAATCAACAAGCTGTTCGGGCTCCAACCGGGCACTCAAACGCCAGCCAGGGTGCCGGCTTCCATGGACGTCCGGCTTAAGGGTCTGGCCGGTGAGCGTATTCTTGTAGTGGAAGACAATGAAATTAACCAGAAGATAGCCCGGGAAATCCTCCACCGCATGGGTATGCAGACCTTCGTAGCCTCCAGCGGCGAGGAAGCCATCCAAATGTTGGAGGCCGCCCAATATGACTTGATCTTGATGGACATCCAGATGCCAGGCATGGATGGTTATCAGACCACCATACAAATCCGCAGAGACGCGCGTTTTAGCTCGGAAAACCTGCCAATTATTGCCATGACCGCCAATGCCTTCTCCAGCGATCGTGAGAAAGCGCTGCAGTCAGGGCTGGATGACTACGTCTCCAAACCGGTGGATGTCAACCAGCTTGCCAATGCCTTGCTGCGCTGGCTCAAGCCTGCCGAACCAGCACCCAGGGCCGCCCCCCGGCCTTTGGAGCCTGGCTCTTCAGACCCGGCCTTTGCCGACCTTCCGCCGGAAATCCGGGCCAGTCTGAACGTGAAGGCCGCTGTGGCCCGCCTGGATGGGAACCTGGAACTGTACCGGCGTTTGCTGCTGCTCTTCCGCCAGGATCGCGCTGAATTTCTGCAGGAAATTCGGGCGGCGCTGAATAACGGGGAAATGGGCCTGGCTCAGCGCCTGGCACACTCCATCAAGGGTCTGGCTGGTACCGTTGGCGCGGATGAATTAAGCCAGTTGGCCTGGCATTTGGAGGAAGCCTGCGCGGCCGGCAACCCGGTCAAGGCCAACGCCTGTCTCGATGAATTTGAGCCTTCCTTTAAATCCATCATGTCCGCACTGGCCAGCCTGGAATAGCAATAGAAAAGGTGTAACTGCTCATATGTACCTTGCGGGCGGGTTGCTTCACTTTTGAGCAAGAACCCATCCCCCCAACCCCCTTCCCGAAACGGGAAGGGGGAGAATTTTTAATTTCTGTAGAGTTTTTGGCGCCGTATTTGCGCCAAAAACTCTACCTGCGGGGTAAATGCTGACCCTGTTGTGACATCAGGGAAAATAAATAGTCAAATAACTAAAACTCGCTGGTTTGCCCCGCGAAAAGTACTGTCTCCCCCTTCCCGTTTCGGGACGCCCGCCGCAACCGTCATTATTGCCGTACCACAAGCCGCGAAAAGTACTGCCTCCCCCTTCCCGCTTTTGGGAAGGGTGCTTTCACCTCGCACGCTCTTCGCGAGGATGGGTTTCTGCCCAAAAGCACCCACTGTCAAGCAGCGGGCTTCTTTTGGGCCTGCGCCAATTTCACCAGTTTCACGACCAGAAAAATGGCGATCAGCACGTAGCAGATAAACGTGGCGATGAAGGCGACCCCAAACACGCTATCCCCCCATTTTTTCAGGAAGGGGTCGAGCGCTGGCCAGTCATTGATCTGCTGGATGGCCCAGTGATAGCCGCCGCCATCGCCGCTGTCGGATTGAAAGAGCCAGGCGAAGAGGTAGAAGAAATGGACGGCCAGGTATAGAAGGATGTCGAGCACACGCGCCTTGATACTGATGATAAAAGCTGTCATCAGGCCCAGGTGAACGAGCACCCACAGGATGAACCCCAGGCCCAGAATAACCAGCATCCAGCCGATGATTTGAAGGCGCAGCGCGCACAGGATGCCAACAAAGAGCAGTTCAAGCCCAACCAGCACGGCTTTGATGAGGATTTCGGGGAGTAGTTTGTTGTTCATAAGGGGCCTTTGTTGCGAGGTGGATGCGCAGGGTGTCAGGGTAGGGTCTGAGCGGGCTGGCTCTTCCGGCGGGAGCGGGTGAATTGGATGAGTTTGACAATGACCAGCAGGATGATCAGGAGGTAGCAGATGACGGTGGCGCCGCCAGCATAGGCCAGCAGGGTATCACCGTATTGTTTCAAGAAGGGGTCGAGCGCTGGCCAGTCATATACTTTCTGGAGGGTCCAGGTGACAACGTCCGAATCGCCGCCGTCGGGTTGCAGCAGCCAGGCCCAGGTATAGAAGAAGTGGACGGCGAGGTAGAGGCTGATGTCGAGGAGCTGGAGTTTGAGGCTGGCGATGAAGACGGTCATCAGGGCCAGGTGGACGAGCAGCCAGATGACCAGGCCGAGGCCCATCAGAATCAATATCCAGCCGGTATTGAGGACGCGGAAGTAGACCAGGACGCCGGCGAAGATGATTTCGAGAACGACCAGGGCAATTTTGATCAATATTTCGGGGAGTTTGTTGGGCACGAATACACCTCTTTTTCTACTGTCCGGCGCAGAACTCAAATGATGCAGTTGATCTTAATGCCACTTATTATACCTAAATAATCCGATTAATATCAGACATGCTTGGGCGCAGGTATAACGCAAAACTGTAGGTGACTTTTGTATCGGTTAGTACAATTTGCTAAGCAAATCGCATGCGAAAGCTCTGCCTCAGATCATGAAAATCGGCTGAAGCCGACTTATACTGAACT
>CAIWAX010000100.1 GCA_903910795.1 uncultured Anaerolineae bacterium | reverse complement strand
ATAAATACACCCAGAAAAAGGTTGAATTCCATGCCCTGCGCACCCGTCAGGCAGCTTCAAAACGCTTTCTCACTGTTCACATGCTGGTGCCCGGAGAATGGACAGTGCATGATGCGCATCATGTCGCGGAAGATTTTGAAGGGGAAATCCGCGCTGTGTTGGGAGATGCGGTCATCAGCACTCACCTGGAGCCGGTTGAAGACCAGATTTCAATGGATGACATCCACGAATCCTAGCTAACCATTCCCGTGACATGAAAGATACTCATTAAAGAAAGGTTCGCCGTCAAATCAGGCGAACCTTTCTTCATGTTTGCATTTCTTCCCATTCTGCCAGTTTCTGATCCATTTCTTTTTGGACAAACTGGTATTCCTTGCCAAGTTTTACAACCTCTCCGGGGTCCAGAGTGCGGTTTTCCATCTTTCGGGTAATATCTGCCATCCTAGCTTCCAGGGCAGATATGATATTTTCGAGCTCCTGAACGAGGGCAAGTTTGCGGCGCTGGTCTTTGGTAACTGGATCGCGATTGGCAGTTGGTTTGCGTTGCGAATCGGCCTGGCGGGAAACCGCTTCAGTTTGAGCTTCGAGTGCCGTCAGCCTCTCACGTTCCTCGCGCATTTGAGAATAAGTACCTTTGAAAATGGAAAGCGTCGATTCATCTGGTTGGATTTCCCATATCTGGGTGGAAAGCGCATCCACAAGGTAACGGTCATGACTGACCAGTAAAATTGTCCCGGCGTAAACTTCCAGAACCTGCTCCAGGATTTCCTGGGAGGGTATATCAAGATGATTGGTGGGCTCATCCAGCAGCAGCAGGTTGGTATCTTCCAGCGCCAGTTTGGCCAATGCGAGCCGGCCGCGTTCACCGCCGGAAAGCACCTCTACTTTTTTGTAGGCATCGTCACCGCTGAACAGGAATTTTCCTAAATATTGGCGTGCATCCGATGCCAGCATTTGATTCGCTGCGGCTTGAATTTCCTGAATCAGGGTGTTGGCCGGGTTGAGCCCTTCGTGTGCCTGGGCGAAATAACCAATTTTTAGGCTGGCACCCAATATAACTTCCCCCTGGCGCGGCTGGAGCTGGCCCAGAATGGTCTTGAGAAAGGTGCTTTTCCCGGCGCCATTAGGACCGATCAAGGCGGCGCAATCTGTGCGGCGCAATTCGATATCAGGTGAGAAGAAGAGGCTTTTCTCTGGCCAACCGATTTCAAGGTTGCGGGTGCGAATGACCAGCTCACCGGAGCGTTGCTCGGCGCGTAGGTGCAGGTGCAGCTGAGGCGGACGGATATCGGGCAGGTGGAGGGCGTGGACGCGTTTTTCGGCTTCATCTACGCTAAAGGGGCTGGTCGTGGTTTCAACTCCAAGCTGTGCCCAACTTGAATTAACCACAGCATCCATGCCAAGTTGTTCGATAGCCTGTACGACACGTGTCAGCCGTTTAAGTTTACCCTTGGCCTGAAGTGTATTCTGCCCGGCGATATTCTTTTTGATGTATTCCAGGTCTTTGACGAGTTTGTCTTTTTCGGATTCAAAAACCTCAAACCGCCGTTCCCATCGCTCCTGGCGTTGGCGCAAGTAATGGCTGTAATTGCCACGGTAAGTCTCGATACCCGCGGCAGTCATTTCAAGAATGCCGTTGGCGGCTTTGTCTAGGAAGTATCGATCGTGGGAAACAATGATGGCCGCACCTTCCCACTGGCTAAGATAACCTTCCAGCCATTCCACCGCGGCGATATCCAGGTGGTTGGTGGGTTCATCCAGCAGCAGTAGATCTGGATCGGTGAGCAGCAAACGCGCCAGGAAGGCGCGGGTGCGCTGTCCACCGGATAAGTGATCTAAACTTAGCGTGTAGTCATTCTTATCAAAGCCCAAACCACTTAGCACCTGTCGGATGCGGGTCTGGTAGGTATAACCTCCGCGCCTTTCAAAATCGTGCTGCAGCGCGCCGTATTTCTCCAATATCTCTGCATCATTACTGGCCATTTGGTGCTCAAGCCGGTTCATTTCTTCTTGCTGGGCGATGATATCAGCGAAAACAGATTCGCACACATCCCACAGTGTGCCGTTCATCTGGAAATCAGCCTCTTGGGGCAGGTATCCCAGCCGCAGGCCGCGTGCCCGGTGCATGGTACCAGATGAGGCTTCATCTTCTCCTGCCAGGATGCGCAGCAGGGTTGTTTTACCAACTCCATTCGGCCCGACAATGCCAAGCCGGGCGCCTTTTTCAACGCCAAAAGACAGCCCGGCGAATATATCGCGGTGCCCGTAGGATTTTGTCAGGTTGGAAACAGTGATGAGAGACATAAAGACAAATGATCAACAAGCGCTGTGAAGCAAAGCAACAGACCACGTGACAAGCCTGCTGCTAATGTGATTCCTCTGGTGGTTTGTTAGCTTGAAAACTGCGGTATAGCAGGAAATCGTAGACTAATTTTAATCCGCCGCTCAAGATAAATGGCGCGCTGAGCAAGCCAGGAATCCCCAGCAGAATGCCGGTTAGAACTGGCGACAGGGACGCACCGATCGAGCGGGCGATGCCGGTCACTCCTGCAGCGGCAGAACGCTCATTGGGGTCAACGACTGCTACAGTATAAGATTGGCGGGTGGGGACATCCATTTGCGAGATGCTGAAGCGCAACAGCAGTACAAGAATAGCCAGGGGCAGGTTGGGCATCAATGGCACCAACATCAAGAGAATGTTGGAAGGTACGTGTGTGAACACCATGGTATTGAGCAAGCCAACTTTTTTTGCAATATTTACCGCGAGTAACGCGGAAATGCCTGCCAGTACGTTTGCGCCAAAAAATATGCTACCCAGTAAACCTGAATCTACGCCGTATTTAACGTGGAACCAATAAGCAACCATGCTCTGGACAACGAACCCTCCCGCAAAAGCATCCAGCGCAAACAGAGCGCTTAATCTCAACACCACACCGCGGGATTTATGTAAACCCAGAAAAGTGGGGACGGCGTTCACTTTTTCTCTGGCGGGAATTTCAACATCGGGGGTCAGCCACATGAAGAGCAGGGTCAGGATGAAACCGCCCGCGGCGTAGCCCATCAACACCACACGGTAGGCGGCCCCGGCGGTCATGCCCTGAGATTGCAGGATTTGTGCCAGCCAACCTCCGCTCAGCGCACCGGTAGCGGTGGCAAACGAGCCAACCAGGTTGTACCAGGCGAAGATATTGGTGCGTTTTTCGTTAGGGATGATTTGGCTCAAGCCAGCCTGTTCTACAGGCAGGAAGGGGCCGATTTCGTTCCCGCTTGGGCTGATAACGCCGATGATTGCGGCGGCCATCAGGACAATGATATCTTTCGTAAACAGGAAAACGATGCCAGCTCCAGCCATCAACAATGCGCCAATCATCAGAGTGCGCTTGCGGCCAAAGCGGTCAGCGGTGGTGGTCAACCAGAGCGAAATACCGGCATCGCCTATCAGGGTCATGGTGAATAACAGGCCGATTTGGCTTTCAGATAAACCGGCATCGGCCAGGTACAGCGCCAGGATGACGGAGAGAAAACCGTAACAAAACATACGTATCAGGCGAGTGGCAAATAAAACGTTGAAATTGCGTTGAAAAGTTGTCATTTCTTGGCTACATTCAATCGGCACCAGGCATAAAGGGAATCGTAAACTTCAAACTGGCGCTCAAGATTTTCCATATCATTGGGGAAGCGCAGGCTGTAACCACTGGCAATAGCTTCCAGCCCGCAGGCAATCGGATCGCTTTCAATATCCTCGCTGACATCGGCGGCGTGCACGATTTTGGCCAGACGCAGTAACCCGGCTTCCTTCAACCCATATTTCAAGATGATTGATTCGAACGAACATCGGTTTTCGTGGTGACCCAGTTCTACATCGGGAACATCGAAAGGGATCGCGTTCATTTCTTGAGCAACTTCTGCAACCCGGCTGGCAGGCGCGAACAGAAATTCGGCCTGATTATCGATAAAGCGCGTGATCAGCCATGGGCAGGCAACACGATCAACATGTACGTGAGAACGGGTAATCCAGCGCATGTGTTAATCCTTATGGAAAAAGATGGCGCGGCGTGTGGCGGTTTTTATTCGTTATCGCCATCTTTGGAATGAGATTCCGGTATATGAACTGGTTGTTCCTTGCCAAGTTCCAATGACCGTTGGTAGGCTGCCCAGACTGCCCTGGAAATTGCTGTGCGAAAACCGGCTTTTTCCAGGTAATACAGTGCTTCAGCGGATGTGCCGCCAGGGGAAGTGACCTGGTTGCGGAGGGCAGCCACATGCATTTCGTTGGTTTTGTAAAAATCCACTGACCCGCTGATGGTCTGAACTACAAGTTGTTCGGAAATCCGGCGCGAAAAGCCCATGTGAACGCCCGCGTCGATCATGGCTTCCATAAACATGAAAACGTAGGCCGGGCCTGTTCCCGAAAGAGCCGTGGCCATATCCAGGTAATGTTCATCTTCCACGAAGACTTCCTGACCCAGCGCGCCTAAAATTGCCTGGGCGGTCTCTTTTTGTTCGTGGGTCACGGAGGCTGAAGCCGTCCAGACCGTGATTCCCTCGCCAATTTGGGCCGGGGTGTTAGGCATGGAGCGCACAATCGTATGATGTCCAAGACCCTTGCTGATCTTTTTCAAGGTAGCTCCAGCGATGATCGAAAGCACCAGCGCATCCTTGTTGATTGAACCTTTCAGGTTTTCCATGACACCCGTCAGGCGCTGTGGCTTGACGGAGAGTACAACCACATCTGCCTGTCTGGCCGCCTCGGCGTTATCTGTGAATGGCAGCGCGCCATATTTTTCTTGGAGTTGCTGCCCGCGTTCAACGCGCGGGCCTGAAACCAGCAGGTGGGTGGGCGCTGCCAGGTTGCGGCGAATCAAGCCACTGAGCATGGCTTCGGCCATCGCGCCTGGGCCGATAAAGGCAATGATTTTATTGAGCATGGTAAAACCTCATCAGGAAGAATAATTTCATTGAAAATAACCGAGTGCCAATCGTAGCTTTTCTTCCACATCGTTCGGGGCATCCTTGGGCAGGGATTGCAATGCAGTTTGGGCTTCAACAACCGAATATCCCAGGGAGGTCAGTGCGGCCAGTACTTCCGCATCTGTGTCAGACATGGCTGAGAACTTATCCAACCCAGTTGCGGGTTTCAAACGATCCTTGAGATACAACTGCATTTTCTGGGCTGTTTTCTTGCCAACACCTGGCACGCGGCTGAGCAGATCGGGCTCCTCCGAGAACACGGCCCGCTGAACTGCATCGATGGTCAGGGTTGATAGCACTGATAATGCCAGTTTGGGGCCAACGCCGTCCACACCGAGCAGCGTCAGAAAAAGCTGGCGGTCGCTACTGGTTTCAAAGCCATACAGAGAAAGATCGTTTTCCCTGACCACCAGGTGGGTTTGCAGCAGCACGATTTCTCCTACTTTGTAGCGCGAGATCAGCAGCTTTGGAACGTAAACCCGCATGCCAACCCCGGAAACTTCCAGAATTACGGCATTTTCTTCGATTTGTGTAATCTCACCGCGCAGGGAAGCGATCATATTTAATAGCGCCTTGTGTTCAGGTGGGTAATGGCGATGGCCAGTGCATCGGCGGCATCGTCCGGTTTGGGGATTGTATCCAGCGAGAGCAGCACCTTTACCATTTCCTGCACCTGACGCTTGTCTGCCGAACCATAGCCTGTCACGGCCAGTTTGACTTCGTTTGGGGTGTACTCGCCAATTTCCAGGCCTGCCTGGGCCAGGGCCAGCATAACCACACCGCGTGCCTGGCCAACCGCGATGGCCGTGGTAATATTTTTTTGAAAGAACAGTTTCTCAACGGCCGCAGAATCGGGGTGATAGTGAGCAATCAGGTTTGTAACCTGTTCGTACACTTGCACCAGCCTGACTGCAGCGGTATCGGTTTTGGGGGTAATGATGGCGCCGTAGTCGATTGCTTCAATACTGCCATCCGGATTGTCACGAATGATCGCATATCCAATAGTGGCAGTGCCAGGGTCGATCCCGATGACGAGGGGCATGGAAAGTACCCATAAGTTCAGTATGGAAATTGTTCGGGGCAGGTCTCAGACCTGCCCCGATGGATGATTTTTATTCTGCTTCGAGAGCGGCCAGGGCATCTTCGGAGATCTTGAGATTATGGAAAACATTTTGGACATCATCCATTTCCTCAATCGCTTCGACCACCCTTAGAACCTGGAGAGTGCCATCGACATCCAACTCGAGATCCTGTTTGGCGATCAGCCTCAACCCGGTTTCATCAGGGGTGACTTTTACTGCACGCAGGGCATCATTCAGGGATTTAAAAACTTCAACCGGCCCGATGATTTCGATATTCTCGCCGTCTTCTTGTACATCATCCGCACCGGCCTCAATGGCAAGTTCGAAGGATTTATCGTAAGAAAGCTGGCTGGCGGGAAAGGAAAAGTAGGCTTTGCGTTCAAACTGCCAGCCAACCGCGCCTGCTTCAGCCATGGTACCACCATTTTTGCTGAAAGCGTGGCGTATATCAGCCACAGTCCTGTTGCGGTTATCGGTTACGCAGTCAACCATGATGGCTGAGCCATGTGGGCCGTACCCTTCCAGGGTAAATTCTTCAAACGCGGCTGCATCTTTATCTTCGCCTGCGCCGCGTTTAATAGCTCGTTCAATCGATTCCTTGGGCATATTGCTGGCCCTCGCTTTTTCAACTGCAAGCGCAAGACGGAAGTTGCTGCCAATGTCACCGCCGCCGCTGCGCGCAGTCATGACGATTTCTTTGGCGATACGCGTAAAAACCTGCCCGCGCTTGGCGTCTGCCGCGCCTTTTTTGCGGCGAATGGTTGCCCAATGGCTGTGTCCAGACATAAATCGATCTCCTTGGAAGTTCCCTCAGATGGGGAATAAAGTAATTTACGATAAGATAGTTTGTGAAAATAGCCTATAAATTATATCACAGCTATTCAAAGAACCCGATCGCGAGCGCTTTTGGCCCAGCGTGAACCACAATGGCCGGGGGCAGCAGGTAGATTGGAATATCTTCGATTTTTAATCGTGTACAAAGGACGGTGCGCAAAGCCAGGGCTTCGTCTTCGGCATCTATGTGCATCAGGCACAGGCGTGGGTCTATAATTCCGGCCAATTGTTCGCAAACCAGCTCGACCAGGCGCGCAACAGCGCGTTTTTTTGTGCGTTCCTGTGCAAAGGGTGCCACGATCCCATCCTTGATCTGAAGGATGGGTTTAACTTGCAGTAATTCACCCAAAAGTGCCCGTGCGGCCCCGATCCTGCCTCCTTTTTGCAAATATTCCAGCGTATCAACCACAAAATACGTACGCGAGCGCGGAATCAACGCATTTAGGGTGGCTGTAATTTCATCTGGCGATTTCCCGGCTTCGGCCATGTGGTGAGCCTCCAGCGCCAGGGTGCCCACGCAGCCAGCAATGGTTTGCGTATCGATAATGCGGATATCTGCGCCGGGGAAATCCTGGCAAGCCGTTTCTGCTGAACGGGCTGTGCCGCTGATTTTTGCGGAGGGAGCAATCACAATACATGTTTCTTTATCTTTGGCCGCTTGTGTAAAAAAAGGAGTGTACATGTTTGGCAGCGGCGCGGCAGTTTTCGGCAGGATGGCAGATCCTTTTAGTTTTTTGAGGAACTCGGCTGTCGTGATTCCGGTATCATCCTGGTAGGATTGTTCTTCAAAGATCACTTGCTGCGGGATCATTGAGATACCAAAAGATGCAGCCAGGTCAAGCGGCAGCCCACTGGTGGTATCCGTGATTATTTTCGTCATGTCGGCCTCGATGTGTTCCGGATTGGCATTGTTTCAGGATATATTCAACGCCTGTTTTCCAAATCTTAAAATTTCATAATAGCTTTCTTCGAGAGCGGAGTTGGTGCCACGCAGCCTCGCCACAACCTGTTCTGTCCACAAAACATATTGTCGTTGCCGTTCCAGATTCCAACTTGGGGGTGGAGATAAGAGCAAGTCGGCCAGGTTGCAGCTTTTGTCGGAGAGTTTTATTAACTTTGCCCGGATTGAGGCACCCGCCGCGTGTTCGATTTGCAGACGTTTGCGCTCTTGCTTTGGCAAGGATTTATCATCCGTTACTTCCATTACCACTGAGCGCACTTCCTGCCCAAAAAGCACTTCGATTTCCTGCTCGGAAGTGTCGGTATCCTCGATGGTGTCATGCAGTACCGCAGCAATCAAAGTGAAAGGATCGCGTACCCCACCGATTTCCCACAAACGTTGAGCTACCTCGATGGGATGATTGATATAAGGTGTTTGCTCCAGATCTTTACGCCGTTGGCCGCGGTGTTTATTCGCAGAAAAATGGATGGCCTTTAATAATAGGCCGGTGGATTCGTCAAGTATTGGCAGCATCAGGTTGTGTAATCCCATTCGTAATCTTGAGTGTTGCGAAGCGATTCAAGCACGAAAATCTCTCTTCTATTCCAGAAAAGAATATCGTTTGGGTCAGAAGCTTTCGCGGCTTGATTTCTGTCCAGCGCATCAGCGATGCTGATCCAGGTTGGCTGAAAACCCATTTCTTTTTCATAAGGATCCAGGTTTTGGGCGAATGCTGTGGGTTGGACCTGGCAATAATAATAATACGAAGTCATCTTGAACACATCAAAATCGGGTTCGTAAGCCGCAGCGTATTCAATTACTTTTCCAAAAGCAGGGCCAATCATGGTCACTGCCATTCCACATTCTTCCCGGATTTCACGCGCAAGTGCCTGCGAATGGGTTTCTCCATCCAGGATGCCGCCCCCGGGGAACTTAAAGGTGCCGTTTTGAGTGACATGGATCATCAACAATTCAGAGTTATTGGTGATGATGCCGCGCACTGCTTGCCTGTGCACGGTTTTTCCAGAGATTCTCAGTCCTTGGGTGCGAAATATTTCTTTGAGCAGCTCCATCAATAACCTTTAACACCTGTCTTGCCGCTATACAATTGGAGGCCGGGATTTAAATGCCAGGAGGCTTGAGTTGCCGACCTTCTGAAAATTCATTAAATGAGTTTACAACGGAAAAATATATGACGCAAGTGACTTGTGTCATGTGTCCAGCCCATCGACTGCAATGAAAAGTTGGCGCTATGGTAAAATCGCGGCTATGTCTTACGCCGAAACCATCGCCTCCTTTTTACGTGTCAAGCCCTCGCAGGTGCAAGCCACCATCAACCTGCTCGATGAGGGTAATACTGTCCCTTTTATATCCCGCTATCGCAAGGAAATGACCGGTACGCTGGATGATGAACAGGTTCGTATCGTTGCAGATGAAGTTGAGCGCTTGCGCGCCATCGATGGCCGCCGGGCGACCATCTTGTCCTCGATTGAAGAACAGGGCAAAATGACGGATGAATTGCGCGCCGCCATCATTGCCGCTGATTCGATGACTGCCCTGGAAGACTTATACGCACCATACAAGCCAAAACGCCGCACCCGCGCGATGATCGCCCGCGAAAGAGGTTTGCAGCCGTTAGCGGATCTGATTCTAAGCCAGTCCAAGGATAAACGCCCGCTGGAGGTTATTGCCGCGCAGTACCTGAGCGAGCAGGTGACCACCTGGCAGGAGGCTCTGCAGGGTGCACGCGATATTGTCGCGGAGGCCATAAGCGATCATGCAGATGTGCGCCGTACTACCCGTGAAAAGGCCCTTAAGTCTGCGAAATTCTGCGCCGAAAAAATTGAGGGTGCTGCGGATGAGAAAAGCGTTTATGAGAGTTATTACCAATTTGAAGGGCGGGTTGACCGCCTGCAGCCGCACCAGATACTGGCTCTCAATCGCGGTGAAAAAGAAGGTGTGCTTAAGGCGCGGGTTGAGATTAATGAACGCGATTGGCGGACTTCAATCGATGATAACTTTGAGGCTGATATTATTTCGCCCTTCGCGGATGAATTGATCCTGGCGGAGGAAGATGCTGCAAACCGCCTGCTGTTGCCGTCTATTGAGCGTGATGTGCGCCGAACACTAAGTGAGAAGGCCGATGGTCATGCAATAAACGTTTTTGCAACCAATTTGCGCGCCCTGCTTTCGATGCCGCCGCTGGCTAACCAGACTGTCATTGGCCTCGATCCAGGTTTCAGAACCGGTACCAAAGTGGCGGTGGTTGACCCGACTGGGAAACTACTTGATACAGGTACCATTTACCCGCATGAACCAAAAAACGATTGGGATGGCTCCAAAGCTGCCTTGCAGGAAATGATCAAGCGCCATAAGGTTACCTTGATCACGATTGGTAACGGTACTGCTTCGCGCGAAACCGAGAAGCTGGCCGCTGAACTGACCCGCAATGCCCCTAGTACCCGTTATTTGATCGTCAATGAGGCTGGCGCTTCGGTGTATTCCGCCAGCCCCCTGGCCCGTGCAGAATTTCCTGACCTGGATGTGTCCATTCGCGGCGCGGTTTCAATTGCCCGCCGGGCTCAAGATCCTTTGGCCGAATTGGTCAAGATCGATCCCAAGTCGAGTGGGGTGGGACTTTACCAGCATGATGTCGATCAGACAGCCCTGGGTCATTCCCTGGATGGTGTTGTTGAGAGCGTGGTTAACAATGTTGGCGTGGATCTTAATACGGCTTCCCCGGCCCTGTTGACGCATGTGGCCGGTGTCGGCCCCAAGCTGGCCAGCGCGATTGTGACCTACCGCAATGAGAACGGCGAATTTAAATCGCGCGCCGAATTGCGCAAGGTTTCAGGGTTAGGGCCCAAGGCTTTTGAACAGGCGGCTGGTTTCATGCGTATCCGGTCCGGGAGTGAACCTCTGGATGCCAGCGCCATTCATCCAGAAAGTTATCCGATTGCCCGCGCGGTGTTAACCAAAGCCGGGCTGCGGCCCGCCACGCCATTGAATGAACGCAAGCCCGCTCTGGATATCTTACTGAAAATAACCCCGGTTGAGAAACTGGCTACCGAGCTGGGCTGCGGCGTTCCAACCTTGCAGGATATCCTTGAACAAATTGTTCGCCCTGGCCGCGATCCACGCGAAGAGGCCCAGACGCCGATTCTACGCTCGGATGTACTCAAGATGGAGGATCTGGTTGAAGGTATGGAATTAAAGGGCACCGTCCGGAACGTGGTTGACTTCGGTGCTTTTGTTGATATTGGTGTCAAGCAAGATGGCTTGTTACACCGCACTCAACTACCATTCGGCACAGTTCTGAAGGTCGGCGATATCATCAATGTTGCCATCTTAAAAATAGAGAAGGCACGCGGCCGGATTGGACTTGGCTGGGTAAAATCCAAACCGGAAAAATAATCAGACTTTGACGTTACGAATACGCCGGGTATAAAAATGTCCTTGGTACTGGAAACCCCACGTCTTATTTTACGGCAATTCTGCGCTGCCGACCTTGAACCGTTTGTGGCGTATCGTAACGATCCAGAAGTCTATCGTTATCAGGGTTGGCAAATTCCTTATTTGCGTGTAGATGGAGAAAATTTTATCCAGCAGATCAAGCAAAGTGTACCCGGTACACCTGGCGAATGGTTGCAGTTGGCAATTGTGCCCCGTGGCGGTACTGCCCTGGTAGGTGATGTGGCATTTCATATTACCCGAACAAATCCGCGCCTGGCGTACCTTGGTTACAGCCTCTCACGGTCAGCTTGGGGCCAGGGATATGCGAGCGAAGCAGTCAGCAAGCTGGTCGATTATTTGTTCAGGGTGCTGGATATACATCGCGTGGTGGCTGATTGCGATGTAAAAAATTCCGCCTCCATCCGGCTGTTGGAGCGCCTCCGATTTCGGCGGGAGGCTCATTACCTCGAAAGTTACTGGTGGGATCAAGAAGGCACCTGGGGCAGCGAATATTTGTATGCTCTTCTTCAGCGGGAATGGATATTAAGATGAAAATTATCTGCACCAATTGCAAACGGCTTTACCCTGAGAGCGGTACACCGTATAAATGCCCAAAGTGTGGCGGGTTGTTTGATATTCCAGAACTGGTATTTGATTCCAGACAGGTAGATTACACTGCCAGGGGCATCTGGCGTTATCGCCATACCTTTGAAGGTTTGTCTGCGGATTACGAGCCAGTTTCATTGGGCGAAGGTGGCACACCGTTATTGTGGAGCCAGGCTTTTGGTAGACAAATTGCTTTCAAATGCGAATACCTCAACCCGACCGGCTCCTTCAAAGACAGGGGTACTTCGGTGATAACCACTTTCTTGAAATCCCGGGGTGTCCATTCCGCAGTGGAAGATTCATCTGGTAATGCAGGTGCATCCTTTGCGGCTTATGCTGCCCGGGCAGGTATGCGGGCCGGTATATATACTCCCGAAGCGGCCAGCGGCCCAAAACGCAAACAGATTGAGTTCCACGGCGCTGAACTGCATCCCATCGCGGGAACTCGTTCGGACGTTACGGCTGCCCTGGAAGCCTCGCTTGAATCATCAGAAATTGCCTATGCCAGTCATGCCTACCTGCCGGTCAACATTCCTGGCTACGCAACGGCGGCGTATGAAATTTATGAGCAGGCGGGCTGTGTGCCTGGTGCGGTCATCGTTCCTGCTGGTCAGGGCGGGCTGCTATTGGGCATTTATAGAGGTTTCCAGGCGCTTAAACGCGCCGGGTTGACGTATTCGCTGCCATACATGGTTGGTGCGCAGGCGCGTGCCTGTTCTCCGCTGTGGGTGATTTCCACATCCGGCATGTCAGCGTTGGGATTTATTACCGAAGGACAGACCCTGGCCGAAGGTGTCCGGGTGAAACGACCGCTACGCGCCGGCCCCTTGCTACAGATTGTTGAAGCCGGTCATGGGGAGTACATCCCGGTGGATGAGGCCGATATCCTGCGTGGACGTGACGAATTGGCGCAGCGGGGGTTATATGTAGAGCCGACATCCGCAATCACCTGGTCAGCTTTGGAACAAACAGCCAACCGGCTGCCAGACCCGGTGGTGGTGGTTCTGACAGGGTCGGGATATAAATACAACAAGTAATCTCGGAGGGTAGATGGAAAAAATTGTCATTACAGGCATGGGGACTGTCAATCCACTTGGTTTGAGCGTGAATGAGTCCTGGAAAAATGTTATTGACGGTGTCTCTGGGGTTGGGCCGATCACTCAATTTGACACTACCGGTTGGAATGTCCAGATTGCCTGCGAGTTGAAAGGTTTTGATCCAGCCAATTACATGGATGCCAAAGAAGCGCGCCGGCGTGATCGCTTTGAGCAAATTGCTGTCGCGGCTTCGAAGGAAGCCATCGCGCAGTCAGGGCTGCAGATCACGGATTCCAACCGTGCCCGGATCGGGGTGGTGGTATCTTCTGCGATCGGCGGGTTGAAATCACTTCAGGATGCCATTCAAACCATTCTTTCTGAAGGCCCGCGCCGAGTCAGTCCATTTTTAATCCCCATGTTGATGCCAAACGGCGCTTCAGGTTTGATCGCGATTGATTTCGATATTCAGGGTCCTAGCATGTCAGTTGCCTCTGCGTGTGCCTCCGGTGCGGATGGTATTGGCATGGCCTGGATGATGCTGCGCGCCGGGATTATCGATGCGGCTGTGACGGGTGGTACCGAATCAACGATATGTACCACTGGTATTAGCGCTTTTGACCGGATTGGGGCCATGTCGCGCCGCAATGATGATTACTCGATGACACCTGCACCGTTTGACAAAAACCGCGATGGGCTGGTGATGGGTGAAGGTGCCGGTGTACTGGTGTTGGAGCGCGAATCCAGCGCGCGCGCGCGTGGTGCGAACATCCTGGCGGAACTGGCCGGGTATGCTTCTACTGCCGATGCTTACCATGTCACTGCGCCGGATGCGAACGGAGTTGGCGGCGCCGCCGCCATTCGCAACGCGTTGACCACGGCTGGTGTCAACCTGGATGAAGTTGGTTACGTCAGCGCACATGGCACCGGTACCCAGTTGAATGACGCCTCGGAAACCAAGGCACTTAAGGGCGCGTTTGGCGATCAGGCATACAAGTTGGCGATTTCTTCAACAAAATCCATGACTGGACACATGATGGGCGCTACCGGGGCGCTGGAGGCGATTTTTTGCGCTCAGGCCATCCGGGAAGGCGTTCTGCCGCCCACCATTCACTACCAGACGCCTGACCCCGAATGTGATCTCGATTACATCCCTAACCAGGCTCGTGAGAAGAAGGTGGACGTGGCCATCTCAAATGCCTTCGGTTTTGGCGGCCACAACGCGGTGCTGGTGGTCCGGCGGTATTAAAATAGCTAAAGCGTGAAGCGCACCAGACCCGCAGGGCACATGAAATATTTAATGATAAGAAATCTTCCCGTTCCTGGCGCCTTCGGGTTAAGAATTAGCCCTAAACTGCCCTTCCGGTAGCGCGTATCAATGGTATAATACGCTCCGCTCGGATGAAAACGTCCGACTTGGAGAGGTCGCGTAGCTGGCTTAGCGCGCACGCTTGGAAAGCGTGTATACCGCAAGGTATCGGGGGTTCAAATCCCCCTCTCTCCGCCAACTTTCAGCCCCTGGAAACAGGGGCTGATTGCCTTTATATAGCCCGGAGTACTGGTGAATACACACATCAATGTTT
>CAIWAX010000099.1 GCA_903910795.1 uncultured Anaerolineae bacterium | reverse complement strand
GGTTGTATACTTTTGGGCAAGAACCTATCCTCGCGAAGAAGCCCGCCGCAATCATCCGGCCAACCAATTCGGTATAACGGCGATTCTGTTTAACTTATTCTTGACTATTACATAATTCAGTCTGAAAACATCTATTCGGATAAAAGGATCACATTATGAAAACAACAGACCGTAATTCTCTTATTGCTTTTCCTGTTTTGGTAATTATCGGGTTGCTTGTGGCGTTGGCTGGCAGTCAATATGGCAATCAGATTGCGGGTTGGCCTCTGTTTGGTTTGCTTGTCGGGCTGGCATTTCTGATTCAATGGATTGTTTTTATTCCGGCTTTCGTATTTCAGACCGAAAAATTCTTTGACCTGACCGGCAGTTTTACCTACATTTCCATAAGTACTTTGGCAATCTTCTTCAGCGCGGGTGTCGATGCGCGTTCGATCCTTTTATATGTATTGGTGATTGTCTGGGCCCTGCGCTTGGGAATTTTTCTCTTTACCCGTATCCAAAAAGCGGGCAAAGACGATCGTTTTGACGAGATAAAACCATCTTTTATCCGGTTTCTCAATACCTGGACCATCCAGGCGTTATGGGTCACCTTCACTGTGGCTGCGGCTCTTGTCGCCATCACCTCCACTGTTCGCAAAGACCTGGATGTGTTTGCCATCCTCGGCTGCCTTTTATGGGTGATTGGCTTCGCCTTTGAAGTGATTGCTGACGCTCAGAAAAGCCGTTTCAGCGCCAATCCACGCAATAAGGGCAAATTTATCAATACTGGATTATGGGCCAGATCCCGCCATCCGAATTATTTCGGTGAGATATTGCTGTGGATCGGCGTTGCAATCATCGCTTTACCTGTATTGCAAGGCTGGCAGTGGATCGCCCTGATTTCACCTGTGTTTGTAACATTGTTGCTGACTCGGGTAAGCGGTGTGCCTCTTCTTGAGAATAAGGCAGACAAAAAATGGGGCGGCAACAAAGACTATGAAGTTTATAAACGCAATACCCCAGTCCTGATCCCACGGATTAAATAGATTTCATGTAACTACTCACCGGTGGCGCATTTCGGTCAAAAACATATTACTTTTGGTATAAAAATGAGACATAATCGTTTTTTTTGCTCCGCGAAAACACCATAAAAAAAATACCGTCTCCCCCTTCCCGATTTTGGGAAAGGGGGTCGGGGGTTCTTTCACCTCGCGCGTTCTTCGCGAGGATGGGTTTCTGCCAAAAGCACCCACCCCGTGAGCAGTTACGATTTCATTTTCCTGTAACATAGAGAAAAACCTGAACTACATCAAAACTGTAATGGTAAAGCCGTAAATAAAAAATGATAAGTTCTCCTCATAACACCAGGTTAAAACTTCTTCGGGCGCTGGCTGGTAAACCCAAAGAGCGGCGCGAAGCAGACTGTTTTCTGGCTGAGGGTGTGCGTCTTGTGGAAGAGGCCCATTTCGCCCATTGGCCGTTCCAGTTTGCACTTTTCAGCGCGGATATCTCCAGGCGCGGTCGAAAATTGCTGGATGAACTGGCCGCCACTGGTGTCGAACTGGAGGAGGTTTTACCAGAGTTGCTGCGCTCTGCCGGTGAAACTGATTCAAGCCAGGGCCTGGTGGCGGTCTTAAAGCTCCCACCTGTAAATCATGTATTGTTGAAGAAGCCCAATTTTGTTTTGATCCCTGATCAGATTCGTGATCCGGGCAACCTGGGTACACTCATTCGCAGTGCCGCTGCTGCAGGTGTCGAGGCGGTCTTCATCCCTCCTGAGACAACCGACCCTTTTGCTCCAAAAGTTGTGCGCGCCGGTATGGGCTCCCATTTTCGTATACCAGTTCTAAACCTCGCTTGGGATCAAATCCGTTCCAACCTTGAAGGGCTCTCTATCTTCCTCGCGGGGGCTGATGGCAGCCTGGCCTGTTGGAGCGCAGATTTCCGCCGGCCTCTTGCGTTGATCGTTGGCGGCGAGGCCGAAGGCGCCAGCGAATCGGCCAGAAATATGGCGAATATGTTCGTAAAAATTCCAATGCCGGGTAAAATAGAGTCACTAAACGCAGGTGTAGCTGGAGCAATTCTTATGTTTGAAGTTGTCCGGCAAAGAAACGAGGCTTTATGAGAATTCGATCGATCACATACTTTATGAATGTTGGCTGGCCGTTAAGAGAAGAAAAACTTCAGGAAGCGGGAATATTTCTTTCTACCGCGCGTTCGGCTTTTGAAAATGCCGGCTATGAAGTGCAGAGTACGCGGATCGCCAGTGTCTCCTTCACATCTTTGTTGGGGGCGGATGCCATCGGTTTGTTGCCGCGCATGGCTCAGCGCTTGAGTAATTCCATTGCCGCCAATGGTATTGATTATGCCTCGCTTGGTTCAGCGCTGCCGGATGTACCGGAAAGCTATGAAATGATCCCTGATGCAATTGCGGCATCCAAAAATATTTTTTTCTCGGGTATCATGGCTACCGGCCACGATGGTATCTATTTGCCAGCCTTGCGATATTGCGCGGAAGTGATTATCCGTAATGCCACAATTTCAAAAGATGGATTTGCCAACCTGCGTTTTGCCGCCCTGGCGAATGTGTCGCCTGGCTCTCCTTTCTTCCCGGCTGCCTTCCATGACGGCGACCAACCCACCTTTGCCCTGGCCCTGGAAGGAGCCGATATGGCCGTGGACGCGTTCTCCAATGCCAAGAGCGTAGAAGAAGGTCGCAAGACTCTGACAGAAGGACTCGAAAATCATGCCCGCAAGCTGGTTTACGCAGCCGAACCGCTCAAATTTCGGTTTAACGTGCGTTTTGGTGGTATTGATTTTTCTCTCGCGCCTTTCCCCGTTGAAGGTAAATCAATTGGTTCTGCCTTTGAAAAGCTTGGCGCACCCAGAATTGGTTTGCACGGTTCGCTGGCCGCTGCCTGCATTCTGACAGATGCCATTGATCGCGCGGACTTTCCACGAGCAGGTTTTAGCGGTTTAATGATGCCAGTTCTCGAAGATGTCACTTTGGCAAAACGCGCAGGCGAAAAAAGCCTGTCCGTCAAAGACCTCTTGATGTATTCTGCCGTTTGCGGCAGTGGATTGGATACCATCCCAGTGCCTGGTGATGTAACCCAGGCGCAAATTTCCGCTCTTTTGCTGGATATTTCGGCGCTTTCCTTGCGGCTTCACAAACCCCTTACTGGCCGGCTCATGCCCATACCTGGCAAGGTTGCTGGTGATGTCACTGAATTCAATTTTGACTATTTTGCAAACAGCCGTGTCATGGCACTTGAAGCGGAGCCACTGACCCGCTTTTTTGCAGGCAATGAAATTTTCACAGTTCATTCAAGAAAAAGTCATTGAATTCCGTACTGAACGATTTGCTACCGGCTCTGCCAGGGCACACGATTTGCGATTTGCTTAGCAAATCGCAAATCGCACCGGAACGCAAGTGCAGGTGTTGGGACGATGTTAGCAAATCGTGGGCACTTTCCATTTGACATGAACGGGTCATGGGTATTGCAAACTGGTGTTCACCAAACCAAACAAGATTGGTGAACAAAGAATATTTTTTGTGGAGACGTGTAAAATGGAACAAACCACACATGCATATTTTGAAGGAAAAATAATCCCCTTTACTGACGCGAAAATCAGTATTGCCACGCATGGTTTAAATTATGGCACTGCTGCGTTTGGCGGCCTGCGCGGTTACTGGAACGACGATAAGAAAAAATTATTTATTTTTCGGCCAATGGATCATTATCGGCGCTTTATGTTATCGGCCAAGATACTGGCGATGGATTTGCCGCATACCCCCGAAAGCCTGACCAGAATTACTCTTGATCTGTTGAAACTTGATAACTGGCAGCAGGATGTTTACGTGCGCCCCTTGTGTTACAAAGCCGATGCAGGGATTGGTGTGCGTCTCCATGATTTGCGCGATGAAGTCTCCATATTTGCCATCCCGTTTGGCGCATACGGCAAGAATGAGGATGGAGCCCATGTTACCATGTCATCCTGGCGCAGGGTTGATGATAACGTTATCCCGGCTCGCGGCAAAATCAGCGGTGCCTATGCCAATTCTGCCTTGATCAAAACGGATGCCATCAAAGCTGGTTTTGACGAGGCTCTGGTGCTTGATCATAACGGCCATATTTCTGAGGGAACTGCCATGAACGTTTTCATGGTACGCGATGGGGTGTTAATTACTCCATCTGTCTCAGATAATATCTTGGAAGGCATTACGCGCCGTACTATTATTGAATTAGCGAAAAAGGATCTGGGATTGGAAGTAGTGGAACGTTCGATTGATCGGACGGAAGCGATTGTTTGTGATGAGCTTTTCATGACCGGCACCGCTGCCCAGGTAATGGTAGTGACCAGCGTCGATCACCGCTCGGTGGGAGATGGCAAGATGGGGCCAATCACTGCCAGGCTGCGCGATTTGTTCAACGAAGTAGTGCATGGCCGAGTGGAAAAATATAACCACTGGAACGTAGCCGTGGAGTAAGCATAAAAAAACGACCTGGTCACAGGTCGTTTTTTTATGCTGCCAATGGAAAGTCTCCACGATTTGCTAACATCGTCCCGACACCTGCACTTGCGTTCCGGTGCGATTTGCCGATTTGCTTAGCAAATCGCAAATCGTGTGCCCTGGCAGAGCCGGGAGCAAATCGTTCGGTAAAATGAGACTGGTTTTATTTTTGCTTGAAAAGAACAAAAACCAGGTCCTGCTTGCAATCCGCTGAAGTGTTGAGTTTGTATACATCGGAAAGCGGCGCATCTGCCAGACCAAATAGCTGTATCGTGACCGTGCCGGTGGAAGCCACAGGCGCAACACCCAGCGGAATTTCAAAGCCGCTTGGCCCGTAAACTTTATCAAGTCCGACCAATGTAATCAGTTGTCCCAAAGATTTGCCGTGCAGGGCGCCGCCAACCTTGATTGTCCAACCAGGGCTGACATCTGTATTGTTAGAATCCAGTACCCGGCCGGCAACATACATAGAGCTGCAATCAGAACTGGGCTTATATGCAGCCTTCCTATCCATAAGCTGAAAGGTCATCGAGTACGGCGCGCCGGTAGGATGCGCCGTACGGGTGGGGGTTGCCGAAACAGTAGGAGACTTGAAAGGGGTGGATGTCATCAACCTGTAAGGGGTTGAGCTTGCTTCAAGCGTAAAGGTTGGCCTGGGCGTGTTTGTGTCGGTGGGTGGCAGGGTGACGGTTGGTGTCCAGGTTGGAGCAAAACCAACTGGTGTCCAGGTCGCAGTGGGCGGTGGTGGAACAACGGTATTGGGCGGAAATAGATTTAAGCTAGAGGCGGGGTTACTGATCACGCTGACAAAATAAATGCAAGAGCATAAAGTCATTAACAGCATGAGTATCGTAAGCAGGTTCCAAAGATTATCTTTCGACGGAGCCTTCTTTGGCGTGGATTGGGGAGCCGGTTTTTCGTTTAGAAATTCGTCAAATTTGTCCATGTTCAACTTTCTTGTTGTGACAGGGTTATGGATGAATTTCGATGCTGCTTTGCTTTCGGCGGTTTGCGAGCCAATCTTCCACCGCGTGAGATTGTAGCGTATTGAGCGCATCTGGTGATAATGCCCGGGCAGGTTGGTTTTCCATCAATTTTATAATGTGAAACCCAACTTCGCCTGAAACGATAGGGCTATAAGCGCCCACCTGGAGTGAAAATGCTGCGTCTTCCACAGTTTTTTCTGAAAGGTAACCTCGCGGAAACCAGCCAATATCGCCATGGGTAACCGGATCCACCTGTGCAGCCAATTCTTCAAAGCTGGTGCCTGCCTGAAGTTGACTGTAATAATTTTTTGCCGCATCTTCATTATAGAGCAAAATTTGACGAACGTGAACCTGCTCAGCAGTGAGTGGTACAGATGACATGATTTTGTCACGCATCCAGGCTGATGCGATCGAGAGTTTAAGCATTTCTTCAAAGTCTGCGCTGGTATATCCATGCGCTTGTTCCCAGGCTGCGAGCTTAGCTGTACCCTGCGGGTCCGTCCCGCCGATATTTTTTTCCAGGGCATCCACCCGCTGTTTGAGTGTGTTGTCATCCACTACGAAACCCGCCTCTTTCGCCCCTTCGGCTAATAAAAACTGTGAAACAAGATCATCTTCAACAGCTTTTAATGCCTGCTCAGGGCTGACAGTTTTCCCCAAACTCTTCATCGAGTTTGTATATCGGCTTGTTTCGGTTTTTAATTGATCTGCAGTCAGGCCTTGTCCATTGATTGAAATTGCCAATGGGATCGGCGTCGAAGTTGGTGGAAGCGGAGTGGCTGTGGGTGGTACGGGAGTTGCGCTGGCAAATATGGACGGAATGTTTGGAGCGCCTCCCGAACAGGCTGTCAGTGCAAGTAAAATCAACAAAAGTGTACGTTTTACTGAACTTACATTTGCCCTGTGGGTGGGTACTTTCCATATCGTCAACATTGCTGTGATTATACCTGACGCTTTGATTCTTTGAGATGTGTGATTATCAGGGCAGTTATTGATTCAATCCCCAGATAATTCGCAATCCGTCCAGGGTTAGCCACGGGTCGATATGCTGAATCACGGTGGTTTCTTTTGAAACGATTTCGGCTAACCCGCCTGTGGCAACCACCTTCATCTGGGGGCCGAGTTCCTTACGAAAACGCGCCACCATGCCCTCCACCATGCAGACGTAACCGTAAAGCAATCCGGATTGCATGGCGTGGACCGTATTGCGGCCAATTACATTGGGCGGACGCTGGAGTTCAATCCGCGGCAATTTTGCAGCGCGTGTGTATAAGGCCTCGGCCGCCAGGTTAATCCCGGCTGTAATTGCACCTCCGAGGTAATCGCCTTCCTTTGTAATTGCGTTGAAGGTGGTGGCAGTTCCAAAATCTATCACACAGGCTGGCCCGCCGTAATGGTGCATAACGGCGGCGGCATCGCAAATTCTATCCGCGCCCACTGATTTTGGATCTTCGTAACGTATGCGGATGCCTGTTTTTACACCTGTATCCACCACCAGCGGTTGCTTTTTTAGATATTGGACGCAAGCATCGGTCACGCGTCCTGTCAGGGGTGGCACGACTGAGGATAATGCAATGCCTGTTATGTACCCTGCGGGCAGGTCTCGTATGTTGTGCCCGGCGTGTTCCAGCAAGCCCAGTAACTGTAAACCATATTCATCTGGCATACGGTTATGGTCGGTGGCAAGCCGCCAATGCCAGCCGAGGTTTTCGCCTTCAAAAAGGCCTATGGTCAGGTTTGTGTTGCCGATGTCTATGACGAGTAGCATGGATGGATTTCCTGTTATTCCAGCATTATTTTAACAGCATCGATCATCTCCGCCGCCACATCGTAACGGTTGAATTGCGGCATGATGTAGATTCCTTGTGCCCAGGAACGGATCTGTTCCACCAGCTCAGATGTGATCTGTATTCCTTCTTTGACACCTGCCTCGCCTGCTTTTTCCATACCGAGCTTAACGGTACTTTCCATCCTGGTTCTGATCGGTTCCGGGATGCTGACCCCCGGAACTTCGTGGTGCAGAAAATTAACATGCCGCGCACTAAACAGGGGCAGGATGCCCACCAAAACAGGCTTTTCCAGCGGCCCGTTTTCATTTGCAAAACGCTTAAGAAAGGCTTCTGCCAGTTGTGGATCGAAAATGGGCTGGGTCAGGAAAAAATCAGCCCCTGATTTTAGCTTTCGTTTCAGATTTTTTATCTCGGTTTCAATATCCTGTGGACAAAGATTGAGGGCTGAGCCGACAAAGAAACTGGTTGGCTGGCCGATGCTTGTGCCGGAGTGATCCACCCCGGTATTGAAACCCTCTTTGATGAGTTTTATCAAGCCGGAGGGTACAATGTCAAAATTGTCCGCTGCTTCGGGGTAATCGCCGATGGACGTGGGATCACCCATCACAACGAATACATTCCGGATGCCAAGAGCGTGCGCGGCAAGCAAATCACCCTGTACGCGCAGCAAATTCCGCCCGCGGGTGGGGAAGTGCAGCGTGGTTTCTATATTGGCTTTACGTTGGACAATATCACAGACTGCCCAGGCTGACATACGCATACGTGCCATTGGGCTATCGGCGACATCAATCACATCTGCGCCAGCCTCAGCCAGCAGGGCCGCTCCGGCGATCAGTTTGTGGGTGGATAGTCCGCGCGGGGGGTCCATCTCTACTGCAACCACAAACTTGCCACTTGCCAGTTTTTGCGCCAATTGGGTGGGTGGTTCGATTTCGGATTCTGTTTCCTGGATAACCGGCGCGCTGGGAAATTGTATTTTAGATAAATCCAAAGGCGCTGCTGAATCCAGGGCTTTGCGCATGGCGGCAATGTGGCGCGGAGTGGTGCCGCAGCAGCCGCCCACGATATTAGCGCCTGCTGCCCGAAACGATAAGGCGTAATCCCCGAAGTATTCGGGGTCGGCTGGGTACATAATGCGCCCGCTAACCTGTTCGGGCCAGCCCGCATTTGGTTTTACCCAAAACTTCATTTGTCCGGCAGCCTGTTTCATTTGCCCGAGGATCCGCAATAGCTGGGCGGGTCCTCCGGAACAATTCACGCCGATTACATCTGCGCCAGATTCTGCCAGCACATGAGCTGCTTTTTCAGGTGTGTCGCCTAAAATTGTGCGTCCATCCCGTGTGAAGGTTACGGAAACGATGACAGGTTTGGAACAGTTTTCTTTGGCGGCCTGTACCGCTGCCCGTGCTTCGTAAAGGTCTGCTATCGTCTCTATCACCAGTAAATCCACGCCGGCTGCGCACAGTGCGCCCACCTGTTCAGCAAAGGCTGCTTTGGCATCTTCAACCTGAACGCGTCCAAAGGGGGCCAGACGCACGCCTAGAGGGCCAATATCCCCGGCGATGAGCACATCCTTGAAGGATGCCGCGGCTACACGTCGGGCCAGTTCCACACCGGCCTGATTAATAGCGGTGAGCTTGTCCTGCAACCCAAATTTCTCCAACTTGTAACGGTTAGCACTGAAGGTGTTTGTCAGGATGATCTGGGACCCCGCTTCAATATATTCACGGTGAACTTCTGCGACAACTGCCGGGTTGGTCAGGTTGAGCTCATCAAAACATTTTTCAAAGCCGATGCCATGCGCGTTGAGCATGGTGCCCATGGCGCCATCAGCCAGAAGAGTTGTACTGTTCAATAACTGTCTAAAATCTGGGGTCATTATTTCCAGAGCCTTTCCAAGTTGTAGTGCCTGGTTTTTATCAACATTATTTATTATTTCATACGCTGGATCGTCAGAAAAACCGCGCCAGCGCGTCCTATCGTATAAACCGGCTTCCCAATGAAGGCCGGATTCTTTTCATACTCCCAGCGTGTGAAGATGATAA
The DNA here is from genome assembly GCA_903910795.1 of uncultured Anaerolineae bacterium. Classification (GTDB taxonomy): domain Bacteria; phylum Chloroflexota; class Anaerolineae; order Anaerolineales; family Villigracilaceae; genus UBA5195. The sequence goes on along the minus strand of CAIWAX010000099.1, from coordinate 3,122 downwards.
CATAATCGGAATTGGCCGATACATTAGAACGATCTATTTTTATATCCTGACGCATCAAATCCTGAATTAAGCCCCACGGGCCAATGGATACGACCGCGTTTTTGGGGGCGTTGCTATTGATGTAACCGGCTGCTTCCCGGAAAGAAGTGGCCCAATAATCTGTTTCATAATGTCCGGCGATATTCCCGGCCAGGCTGTTATAGTAAACATACTCGTAAGGGTGCAGGCTTACGCCGCTGATCAAACCGGGCAGGATGGCAGCCAGGATGATCAGCATCCTGATGAGTGGGTCTGTGAGGTGTTTGAATAATTCATCCAGCGCAACGGCGCCCAGGATGAAGATGGCTGGCATAATGAATAAGAACTGGCGGAAGTTATCATAGATGATGGGCCGGGCCAGGATGACCCACCCAAGCGGTACCCCAAACCACAAGAAAAGAATGACCGGTAAAAGAAAGCTTTTACACTGAACTTGTCGGTACTTTCCACGGCGCCATGAAATCCAGACCAGTGCCATCAACCCGCCACCAGCCAGCAGCAGGGCGGGTTCGCTGAATTGCAGCGTGATCAATTTAGGCAGGTATCGCCAGGGCAAATTGTCGGCCTTATAACTCAACCCATCGAACAGGATTTTGTTCTTCCACGGAAAGGCAGACATGGTATGCAGGCTGGCCAGAAAGCGGTTGATTGGGTCAAGCCACAGGAACGGCCAGGTTGCGTACAGTCCGAGCAAAGCAAAAATCCAGTATAGTGCCAGGGTCGGCAGAGATTTCCAGCGCGACTGCCACAGACCCACAACCGTGACAATTAAGCCGGCCAGGGGAGCCGCTATGCGGGTTGAAGTCGCATAGCCCAGAGCCAAACCGGCCAGCATGACACATGCCCTGTGGGTTAGAACGCTTCGCGTCCAACCCACAGGGTACATACCGGAAGCGGTTTGGATGTTATCCAACATCCATAGCCCTAAAGCCAGGCTGACCAAAAAAAAGGCCATAAAGGGGATGTCTTTTGGGTTGATAAACGCGTGCCCCCATAGCAGCGGCTGGCTGGCGAAGATCAGCGCGGCGCCAAAAGCTGCCGGCCAACTGACCCATCTGCAGAGCAAAAGGTAAAGGGCGGCGACCCCCATCAGAAAGGTCACAAAGTTCAGCAAATGCAGGCTGTCCCAATCAAAAATTGGCAGCCCAGGCCCTGTGCCGAGGCCGAGACTACCTCGCAGGCTGGTCAATGCCGCGCCGCTGATCAGGTAGGCTGCGCCGTAGTATTTCAGTACCCCGTCACTATCGGTGTAGATGGGCTCTTTGCCAGATAAAATAAGGCGGTAAGCTGAAAGCGCTTCCCGCCCGTACTGATAGCTGCTTGGTTCATCCCAACTGATGCCGAAGTCTTTGAAAGTCAACAGGCCAATCGCCATACAAATAGCGATCAGGCCAGCCAGGGCCAACCAGCGGCCATGTCGAGATGCGGAAAATTTCTTTATTGGGATGCGCAGCACTTTGCACAGCACTTTGTAAGCGCGCCTCTACTTCATTAACTGCTCTACGCGGCTCTCGCCGGTGCTGTAATATTTCGCCTTGGGGTGATGCAGGATAATTGCCGCGGTCGATTGTTCGGGGATAAGCTGGTAGGCTGGCGAAAGCTGCATGCCCAATTCTTTTTCGGCGGGCAGCAAGTCAAAAACCTTGCGATGATCTTCCAAATCTGGAATGGCTGGGTATCCCCATGAATAGCGTTTACCCTGTCCGGCGGGAATGCCCATTTCGCGGCGCAAATGCTGGTGCAGATATTCAGCCGTGGCTTCAGCCGTCTGTACGGCCAACCCGTGGGTGAAATAGGCCTCCGAAAAATTACCCTGAGCCTGGAGATTATCTATGCGTTCCGTGGCTGCCTGCCCAACCGTCACTATCTGAAAACCAACCACATCCATCTGGCCCGATTCCCGCGAAGCAAAATAATCCGATAGGGCCAGATGCTCATCGTGAGGCTGGCGCGGAAAGTGGAATTTTGTCAGAGCTTCTGGCGTTCCGCTCATGCTTTTGTACCCTGCGGGTTCGGGCCGGTAAATAATCAGATCATCGCCATCTGCCTGGCACGGGAAAAGCCCATAAACGGCCTGTGGCTTCAGCCAGCCCTCTTTGAGGGCCGCTTTAGTCATGCTTTCCAGGCGCGAATCGAATTCCTTTTGAAGTTTTTCCCAGTCCGGTCCATGCGTATTTTTGGCACCCCAGGATAACCTGTAAAGTTCATTTTTGTTCAGGTTTTGCAGCACCATTTCAAGCGGCATATCCTTGACGACCCGCGCGCCCCATTTTACCGAGGCTGGGAGTTGAATAGGGGTTGGCACGACGGTAGAACGCCGGTCTTCGGTCTGCCGGTGGGCGGGCATTTGTGAGGCTCTTCCCATCTCCATATCGGCTTCTCTGCGGATCATCTCCATCAAAGCTGGTTTTCGCTGTGGGTCGATGAGTTGATCCATGGTTTCTAAACCTTCAAAGGCATCTTTGCAGTAGAACACGCCCGGCTCATAGGCAACACCGGCGCCGGTTTCCTGGTCTGTTTCATCTGTAAACAAAATACGGCGGCCGAAGCGCCGGTTAATGGCAGCGCCCCCAACCAATACCGGGATTTTGTGCCCACGCCGCTGGAGTTCATTTATGATAAGTGGCATCTGTTTGGAAGTGCTGACCAGCAGGGCAGAGAGACCAATCGCCGTGGCGTTCACTTCCACGGCTTTGCTGATGATTGTTTCTGCCGGCACCTGTTTCCCGAGATCGATCACTGTGTAACCGTTGTTGGAAAGAATGGTTTTGACCAGGTTTTTGCCGATATCATGCACATCCCCATAAACAGTGGCGATGACCACGGTGCCCTTGGTAATGCCCGCAACCTTTTCGAGATAATTTTCCAGGTGGCTGACAGATTTTTTCATCACTTCGGCGGACTGCAACACAAACGGCAGGATTAATTCACCGGCGCCAAATTTGTCGCCAACTTCTTTCATCGCGGGCAGCAGTACATTGTTCAGGGTATGCACGGCAATTTCGTGGCGGGTGAGGTTTTGGGGTGGAGTTGCCGACAGGCCAATGTGCGGCGCATTGATAATTTCATCTATATCCGCTTCC
>CAIWAX010000098.1 GCA_903910795.1 uncultured Anaerolineae bacterium | reverse complement strand
TGAACTTATGGGTACTTTCCATTTGGCAGCCCGAAGGGCTTTTTGTACTGAGGAAGGGCCTCGCACGAAGTGTGCCCTGTGGGTCAGCCCGCCGAAATGGTGTGCGTGGAAGTTTGCCAAAAATTTACCAACAGTTTTGCGTTATACCCCCCTTCACTGAGAATCACTCATCCTGGGATGTGTAAGATATAATGACAGCGTTTTTAATCATCAATTATGGCGGTATTGAGGGAATCATGGCGAATTTGGACAGTCAGAACGACAGGGTCGCGATCATTTACACCCCCATCAACCAATCTTTAAGGGTGCGGGAGGAAGAACGCTTCGCCGATGAAGAGGAACAAGAAGTAGCGGTGTATGTGAAGGAGGCCCTGGCACTGGCCGGCCGTTCTGCTGACATCCTGTGCCTCGATCTGGATCATTTGGAAAAGCTGGCCGGCTATGCCGGGGTTTTCAACCTGGTGGAAAATTACAGCGGGTGTGATCCCAACCTGGAATCAAATTTTGCGCGCCGCTTGCAAGAGCTCGGGCTGCCGTTTACCGGCCCGGGCGCCTTGACGCTCAAAACCTGTCTGAACAAGGCCGATACCAAGGCGCGCATCCTGCAGCATGGTTTGTTGAGCCCGGCCTATTCCGTAATCAAGCCGGGAGACGCCATCCAGACCGGCCTGCCCTTCCCGCTGTTTGTCAAACCTGTCCAGGAGGATGGCAGCCTGGGCGTGGGCATCAATTCGGAAGTCAACAGCCAGGCGGATCTGGTCGCCAAGGTGCAGGAAATTCACGACCTGTACCATGAGCCGGCCCTGGTGGAGGAATTTATCGACGGGCGTGATATCAGCGTGGCGATTCTGGGCAATGACGCGGATTTGCAGGTGCTGCCGCCGCGCGAAATTATTTTTGAGCCGGGCTTTGTTGGGCCAAAAGTGTTGACTTATGAAGCCAGTTGGGTGACGACCTCGGCAGCGTATGCCTACAATAAAAATATCTGTCCGTGCCCGCTCAACGACCATGCCCGCGAATTGATGATGATCATGGCGCGCCTGATCTCCCAGTTTATGGGCTGTCAGGATTACACGCGGGTTGATTTCCGCCTGCGCGGGAATACGCCCTATGCGCTGGAAGTCAACCCCAAACCCAGCATCCATCCTGACTCTGGCTTTTCACTGTGCGCGCGGGCGGCCGGGTTGGATTACTCCGCCATGGTCAACACCATTCTGGATCAGGCGCTGCGCAAACAACCCCTGCAATACCGCACGCAGCCAGCCCGCGAATCCCTGCGGTTGTAATAAGGTATTACTTCGCATATTGAAAGATTTGACCGAAAGACAAAGATTAACCTTTCACCGCAAAGACGCGAAGAACGCCAGGAAGTGCCATTAAAAAAACTTTTTGAACGAAGCCGCGGGCTTTAAATGGGAAAAAGGCCAAATTAGTTCCAATGTAACTGCTCACCCCATCAGTCACAAGTTAAGCGTTTTCGATTTATGTCAAGATGTCTTTTTGCCAGGCGCGCCTGGGGCTGAAGCCCCGGCTCATGCCATGAAAGCCCTTCGGGCTGGTTAAGGAGTCGGCTCG
>CAIWAX010000097.1 GCA_903910795.1 uncultured Anaerolineae bacterium | reverse complement strand
AGCTTCGCGTTCCTCATCAGGCAGGGCAGAATCCATCAAACCATCTACTGATCTGCGCACAAGGCCTACGCCCGTCCAGACAATATTGACCGCGACAATAATAGCAACAATCGGGTCAAGCCTTGTCCAACCGGTCATTGCGATCAGACCGATCCCGAGGATAACGCCCACAGAAGTCCACACATCGGCCATGAGATGCTGAGAATCTGCCTCAAGAGTAATTGAATTGTTCCTTTTCCCAGCAACCATCAACACGCGAGCTACCACGAAATTCACGCCCGAGCCTAAAATCGAGATAACTACACCCAGGCCAATCTGTTCCAATGGAACCGGGTTGAAAATACGTTCAATCGCAGTAAAAGCGATACCAGCCGCGGCAATCAGGATCAGGATACCCTCAAAAATACTGGAGAAATATTCGGCCTTGCTGTGTCCAAAATGGTGAACCTCATCGGCCGGCCGGGCCGCGATAGTTAACATCCACAGAGCCATCATCGCCCCGACCAGATTGATGATGGATTCAACGGCGTCCGAAAGCAGACCAACCGAACCTGTTAGCATGTAGGCGACTGATTTTAACGAAATTGTGATAATGGCTGCGGCGATGGATAGCCAGGCAAAACGAGTCAATGAAAGCCGCACATTAGAAGCAGCCGAACTAGTATTCATAATTCTCCTGGAAATAGTCAGAAAAGATTTGTTGATTATACTCTCGCATGAACCAGGCCAATCTGGGCTCTGATAAAATGCCGTTGTTCACAATTTGCAGTTTTCACTCACACAGTAAACGCAACACACCGTGCTATGCATAGTCCCTTGTGGATTTGCGACAGCGCAGGATTTGATAATGAAACGAATGCTTTCACCTCACCTGACCCCTCTTGCATCGATAGAAAATGCCCCAAACGGCTGGCGTCTGCAAATACCCGCCGGAAAAGCCAGGTGCTACAGACTGGCACAATTGGATGATTACGTTACGATAAAACGTAAAGATTTTCCATACTCCGGCCAAAGCAGTCTCAGCCTGAGATGCCGTGTTTCATCCGCCAACCTGCCGGGCACCTGGGGTTTCGGCTTTTGGAATGACCCTTTTGCTTTCATGCCGGGGTTGATTGCTGAAGGAAGTCGCCTTCCAACCCTACCCAATGCGTGCTGGTTTTTTAACGCCTCCCCAGAAAACCATTTGACCCTTCAAAATCGCCTGCCAGGATGCGGCTTTTTGGCGCAAACCTTTCACAGTCCAAAGATTCCTTTCATTCTGCTACTGCCTGGACTGATCGGCGCGCCTCTGCTTTTATCAAGACACCTTTCAAGGCTTTTACGTCACGTATCCGGGGTAGTCGTTACGCAAGATGGCATGGCGCTGGATTTGGATACGACTCAATGGCACGCCTACCGCATAGATTGGCATTCAGGAGTCGTGATTTTTTATGTGGATGAGCAGAAGGTTTTTGAAACCAAGATAACCCCGCGAGGGCCCCTGGGAACGGTCATCTGGATTGATAACCAGTATGCCGCCTGGACGCCTGAAGGAAGAGTGGGAATGGGAACGCTCGAAAACCAGAGCCCCGGATGGATCGAGATAGAGAATGTGGTTATTACCGGCGTAAATTCTTAATTTTGTTCGGAAAGTTAAAAAATACAAAACAACAAACCAGGTGCCTTTCAGGCTTTGATGATTCAAGTCATCCGAAAATTGCAATCCCAACCGAAAACAAAACCGCAAAAACCAGCGCAAGCTGGGCAGTGCCGCCCAGAGTTTTATTTAATTTAGGCCCATCCGTTTTCGAAAACTCCCGATAGAGCTGAATTGCAGGGGGAAGTGAAAACCAGGTAAGCAGCCCGCCAGCAGAGGCCGCCCCAAAGACCCATAAACCAAGGGGCACCAGGTAAGCGCATATAAGGCAGAACGCATACTCCACCAGCATGCCGCGCCTTCCCAAATATACTGCGAGCGTGTGTTTGTTGGCAGCCAGGTCAGTTTTGATGTCACGGGTGTTATTGATGACTAGAATGTTAATGATCAAAAGCCCCATGGACACCGCGGCCCATATCACGGAAGGCGTCAACCTGTTAGCCAGGATGTAATAGGTGCCACATACTGCAGCCAACCCAAAAGACAAAAATACAAATATATCCCCCATGCCATAATAACCATAAGGAAAGGGCCCGCCCGTATAAGCCAGAGCGGCAAGGATGATCGCAACCCCAAGCGCAAGAACCAACCATCCACGCAGCCAGATTAGAGAAAGACCCAGCAAGGCCGCCAGACCAAAGGCAACCGCGATTCCAACCCGCATTTGAAACGGCGAGATGAGACCTGATGCACTAACCCGGGTTGGGCCAACCCGGTCAGGGGTATCGCTGCCCCGTTCATGATCAAAAAGATCGTTGGCGAAATTCGCCCCGATTTGCATTAAGAGAGAAATGAGCAGGCATGCCAGCGCCGGAGCCCATAGAAAGGCATGGTCACGCCAGGCAAAAGCTGTAGCCACAAAAACCGGAGCAGCCGCAGCAGGCAGCGTGCGCGGTCGCGATGCCATAATCCAGGCTTGAAACGAAAAAGTGGCAGAAGATGTCAAATTGATTTTCATCCTTCCAGGGAAGTCCGCCTGGAGGATGAAAGAATTTCACTCCAGGCGGACTTCTTCATTACGGTATCAAACCCGCAGGGCGCATGTTCAACGTGGCTTCCGAATTCTTAGTGATAGAGTCCTCATTCCACCACATCGGGTAATATTGGATATTACGCCATAGGTCAATCATATCATTGTAATGTGGGCTATAAGCATGTCCCGATTCGCCAGTGGTGTGCACGGTAACTGAATTATCCAGGTTGCTCAAATCCACAATCATGCGCATGGATGGCAGCCAATTTACTTCAAAGGATTTGTAAATATCCCAACCAGTGGCATTAACGATAGATTCACCGCCATTAACCGGATATGGGCCGCGATTAAACAGATTCTCAATTGGGGCGACACCTGATTTCCCCAGTGTTTGATTTTGGAAGGTGGCAGAGTGCAGCTCACCCCATTTCCAATTATTGATATCCGAGCCAAATTTGGCCGTACATACCTCGCATTTGACCGCTTCTGCAAAGGCCTTTGCGAATATATCATCCCGAGTTTCAACCTTATCTTTTGTGGTTTTATCATCCCACCAGGCAGAGTTTGGCAAGGCAACCAACCTGCGCAGAATTTCGTAGGTGCGCGAGCCGCCTGCCGGTTGGTAATCCATTGGGATAGCTTCATCTGTGAAAGTATCGGACACCAAATTCCAGTAGAAAGATTCGAACAAGGCCGCAGGCGCGGAATTCATCGTTTCCTGGTAATCCCAACTGGAAAGGTATTTATCACGAATGGCGGCCAGGGCCGGGTCGAGTTTTACCTGCATCAAAATGGGCACCAGGCCTGCAGCATTCAGACTTTTATCATCGCCCTGCATCTTTTGAAAGTATGCGATATCCATCTTGCCGGGAGCCTGCTGGATCATGTCTACAATACGCTGGGCGCGATATCCATAATCCCAATCCGTTGTGACAAGGTATTTATAATCATTCGGAGGCACCTGGTTATTGGCGCTCACAATGTACCCGGATGGAGGGTTGAAAACATAAGGATGCTCTTCAAATGGAATATAGCCCGTCCATTCATATTCACCGGTCCACCCAGGTACTGGCAAACGGCCATCTCCTTTGGAACGGATGGGAACATTGCCTGGCATCTGGTAACCGATATTCCCATCCACATCCGCGTACAACAAATTTTGAGCGGGGACAATAAAATTTTTAGCAGCGTTACGGAAATCCGTCCAGTTTTTGGCCTTGTCAAAACCCCATATCGCCTGAAAAACAGAGCCGGGTTCCAGCGCGGTCCAACGCAGTGCAATCGCGTAATCCTTGGGAAGATCAATACCCGCCCGATCTTTAAAAGCCGTGGCTGTCGGAGTGACGATATTTTTCAAAGGGCCATACGTATCGGAAATGATCGGGCCATGGCGGGTGACACGCACTTGAATGTCTACAGGTTGGCCGCCGTCGACCATGATGGTTTCAGTATGCACATCCATATCCAGCCACTTACCCATATATTCATACTGATTGGGGTTGGTGGGATTGATTTTTTCAACATACAGATCCATGACATCCGGCCCAGTGTTGGTAAAGGCCCAGGCAATCCGATCATTGTGACCAATGATTACACCAGGGACGCCGGCAAATGAAAAACCGGCCACTTCATAGGGACAATTATCGGTTTGAGGGGAACAATGCAACCCGATTTGGTACCAGATCGAGGGCATCTGAATCCCCAAATGCGGATCGTTTGCCAGAAGCGGTTTGCCGGTCGTGGTTAATTTTCCAGACACCGTCCAGTTATTTGAACCAATAGATGGCCCAGATTCTCCGAGCACGCCATCAAGAGATGCCAATTTACGAGAAACATAACTCAACTCCGTGGATGAAAGGCCAGATGTAGCATTCACAGAATCCAGCGTCTGACGCATGGGAGTTGCCTGAGAAGCAGTTGTAAAGTCGCCAATTTGCGGGACAACTAAAGGATGATCAGAAGGATAGGGTGGGTAAAGATCATTGACTTGTTCAGGGGTCAGGGTTTTCAACAATATGGCGCGCTCAATCTCCTCGCCCATATTGCCACGCAAATCCCAGGCCATCGCCTTGGCCCAAGTGAGAGAGTGAATGGGAGTCCAGGGTTCCGGCTTGTAGGAGGGGGTCAAAAGTCCTAAAACACCGTACTCCAGGCTGAGTTGGGTTCCGCTGTGATCCTGCAGATATGCATTAACCCCATCCGCATACGCCTTAAGGATGCCCTGTGATTCGGGATCCAGGGCGGAAAACTCCTGTTCGGCGATCTGCCGCCATCCCAGAGTGCGCAGAAACGCATCTGTATCCAACTGGTTTTTCCCAAACATTTCGGAAAGACGACCGGAACCAATATGACGCCAGAAGTCCATTTGCCAGAAACGATCCTGGGCGTGCACATAGCCCTGCGCCATAAACAAATCATGTAGGCTGCTGGATTATATCTGTGGGATGCCCATTTTGTCACGCACAACCCGGACGGGGCCGTTCAATCCACTCAGTTTGATTTTCCCCGCTTGTCTGAGGAAAAGAGGCTTTTACTGCTGTGTTAAAAGCCAATCCTCCCAGAATGGCAAATACCACCAGGACACCGACAAGTCCAATCAAAAACCGCCTGAGTTTGGGTGACATAATTTCTCCTTTGTGTGAGCAATGATTTGATTATAGCGTAGTGCGTATCAAACACTCAATTTCAAAAACGAGGAAATTTATCAGAGTTGATTCCGGCTTGTAATAAACCCGGGTTTAATATAAAATAAAATTAGAGATTATATTTATCTTATTTATCGCTATTTATACTTCTACGCAATTTCGTGGAAGTCTTTTTTCGTGACATCCCTAAAATTTATTTTTGCGGGTTGACTGCAAGAGTTGTATTTTATCGGGAATATCCTCAGCCAATACCCACAGAAAGACAGACCAAACAATTTGTATAGTGACTGTCAGCATAATGGGACAAAGATAAGAAGGAAACGACAAATGCACACCAAAAATAGATTAAATCTTTATTTTTATATTTTGAGTTTAGCCCTGGTTTTCAGCCTATTTCTAACGGCTTGTGGCAGCGCTGAAACACCTGTCGTATCTCAGTCCACTATCGCTGAAGCTCAACCAACGGCAGTGGATCAGGCAACGCCAGACCCTGGAACGCAACAACCTGTGCAATCCGAAGGTGTGGATACCGGTTTCCGACCCAAAGTGGATGGGTTCTCTGTGGAAAATTATGGTAACGAAATTTCAGATCCTACATCTGGCAAAACCTCTCCAGTAGTCAATCTGACTTCAATCGAAATGCGCCGCCTGTTTGGGGATGCAGTTTGCGCTGCGCCTGTCCAGGGTGATAACACCTGCGTGCTCATTCCTCCCGCTCAAAAGTGGATGGATGAGAACAACGCCAGCATGAGCGGCGGACACTGTGAAGGTTTGGCAGTTGTCAGCCAATTGATCTACGATGGCAAGATAAACCCCAATAATTTTGGCGCCGCAAAGACTTTCGATCTTCAATTTACAGGCAACGAGCCTCTCCAGCGCGAAATTGCTTACTGGTGGGCAACTCAGGGACCGGTGGCTAACCAGAATAAAATACTGGCCCCCAAGGAAGCAATTGACTATCTTCAAAAGGAATATGCATCCAACGCCAAAAATTTATTCACCGTTGGCATCTACAAGGAAGATAAATCTGGCGGTCATGCCATTACAGCGTATGGTGTTCAAAATCAAGGTAATGGCATCTATTGGATCATGGTTTATGATAACAATTATCCAGGTCAGGAGCGACACATGACCGTGGATGTCAACGCAAACACATGGGAATACGAATCCTCCATCAACCCATCTGTTGAACCGGATACTTACAAGGGCGGACCCGATAACCCGATCGAGTTCACCCCGGACGACTCCAGAATGACTGTCTTCCCTTGCACTTTTTGCAACCCAAGTGGAACCGCCAACAAAGGCGCAAATGGATTGGCAGATTCAACGCCACAGTTCAATGAAATCTGGATCGAAGGCTATGTGAATGTGACATTACAAGATGATCAGGGCCATAGGGTTGGTTACGATGAGAAAGGCAAACTTGTCAACGAAATCAGCGGGGCAAAGATCCAATCCATCCGAGCCGGAACCCTGAGTCAGGTACCACCCGTGATTGATATGCCATTGGGCACAAGTTTCACTGCGAATATATTCGGTGACGCCAAGGCAGCCAGCGATCCTGCATCCATCGTAATGATCGGCAGAGGGTTCTACATCGGTATCGACGGGTTAAGCATGGCAACCGGCCAAATGGATAAACTGGCGTTTGACAGCAGTGGGGACATGTTAACCTACACCACCGATGCGCAGGAAAGCCCGGTTATAGTGGTAGGCATTGAAAAACCTAAAGCCGATTTTGAATTGAATCTTAAGGCAGTTGAGCAATCCAAAGGCACAGATATTCATGTGATTTTTGACCAAAAGGAAGACACTTTTGCCTTTCAAACTACATCGGATGCGACGGCGAAATTCAACATCTCGATCACTCGTCTTGATCCGGATGGCAAGCAGGAAACTTTCGACAACGGCTCAACACCTTTAGAGGTTGGTCCAGGCAAATTGACTTATCTTTATTTTGGGAAATGGGCGGGCCAAGGCAGTAATCTGGAGATTGGCTATGATGCAAACGGAAATGGCACCATTGAAGATAGCGAAATCACAAACATGGCGGATGCTGTCAAGTAGCGAAAAAATTCCCAGTATTTTTTGTTAATAAACATTCGGGGTCGCTTGACCCCGGATGTTTATTATGCGATGGATCACAAGTATACGTATATGTAATTGCAGGTTACTGTATATTTGAAAAGACCTATCCTTCCACGCCAGGTTGGCCTTTGTGAATTATATTTTACAAAATGTTAACCAATCCTTAAGGCCTTATTTACCAAACACGAGTATTATTACCTTAATAAAAGGAAAAAGGAAAACATGATCAACACAATCAATTACGAAACCAACACTTATACCCAATGGGAACAACTACAACAGCCCTTGCACGGCAATGGCAATCAGGCCGACACTCTGCGGCTCTTGGCTGCGCTGGATGAAGGCTGGCAGATACAAGAAGCAGCTTCTTACCTTGCACACGGCAGCAATGCTGAAGGACTCGGTTATTTACTCACCCTATACCACCCGAAGCGTGGACAAACCCGTGAATGCAGCGTGACACACAATGCTGATATTGACGCACTTCTGGCGTTTGAAAATGTGACAGGCTTGTACCACTAACCCGCAGGGTACATATAAAATTCATCGCAAGCGAGAAAAAAAGAAAAAAGGCTCCCCTGTGGAGTTTTTTGTTTTAATTTCACAAACCCATATCACATCCCTTAAATAACGAATCGGGCGATTTACGAAGGATTTGTTGTAGAATTAAGTTACTGGGCTTTTAAAGCACAGCCTGAAATTGGATGATGATGGTTGAGATTCAAGGAGGAAGCATGGAAAAGTATCGAGTCAAAGCTGAAGAAAAAATTAAGCTCAAAAATTACGATCCAGATGATACCAGCCTGATCCCGGATGGGAAACCGGCCGGGCTTGCCAAAATGGCCGAATTGACACAAAAGCTGGACAAACTGCAAGAAGTCTTGTTCGCGGAACATAAACACAAAATCCTGATCATCCTGCAAGCACGGGATGCCGCCGGGAAGGATGGCACCATCCGCTCGGTTTTCAGCGGCATCAATCCGCAGGGTGTTCATATTGAGAGCTTCAAAGTCCCATCCGAAATTGAAAGCGACCATGATTATCTTTGGCGCATCCACCAGCAGGTCCCGGGTAAAGGCGAGATGGTAGTATTCAACCGTTCCCATTATGAAGATGTCCTGGTTGTCCGTGTACATAATTTTGTGACAAAAGATGTCTGGAAAAACCGATACGATCAAATTAAGAACTTTGAAAAAATGCTAACCGAAGAAGGCGCAACCATCCTGAAATTCTATTTAAACATCTCCAGGGATGAACAAAAAAAACGTTTACAGGATCGTATCGATGATCCGGCCAAGAATTGGAAGTTTAATCCGGGTGATTTGAAAGAACGTGCGCTGTGGGATGAATATTCCAGTGCGTATGAAGATGCTTTTAATGAAACAAGCACAAACCTGGCACCCTGGTATATCATTCCCGCCGACCACAACTGGTATCGTAACTTTTGCGTGGCTTCGATCCTCGTCAAAACCCTGGAAGATCTGGACATGAAATATCCGGCCCCAACCGCTGATCTAAGTAAAATCATTATTGATTGATTGATTGGATGGCTTTAGATCCGAAATGCGGTAATGAAAAAGTTAAACAGCCATCCTATCTAATACCCCTCAAACATACACAACAGCGTTATTTTTAAATTAATGGATATGCAATGTTTTTTTTCAAAATTTACAGCTTTTTTTGCCAGCGAAGCATATCTGTAAAAGGTCTTTATGAAACACACTACAATTTATTCGAGAATAATGACCACCGGATTCGTTTTTTGGAGATTTGATGTCTAAACAATGGAGCATCTGGTCATTTCTGGCTTTATTTTTCCCATCCGTGGTTGTTTTAGGAATTCACGCATACATCGGTAGCTTCAACAGGTTCATTGCTGATGATTTCTGTTCGATTTACATGGCAGAGAGGTTGGGGGTTTTTCGTTCGCTATGGTACTGGTACCTTAACTGGTTCGGAACCTATTCGGCCAGTATTCTGGATGGGTTCATGCCCATCATGGGGATCAGCGGTCTGACAATGGTTGTCACCATGACACTGATCCTCTGGGTAACGTTGGCGACCTGGGCCATCTGGTTGCTGCTGCCAAATCACATGCCGCGCGACGAAAAGGTAATGACGTCTGTTTCCTTTGGCACCGCAATTATCTTTGTAACCCTGCTGTTGAGCCCTAGCATAACCCAATCACTTTATTGGTGGGGAGGCATGCGCTCATATATTCCGCCACTTTTGTTCGTTACTTTATATTTGATTATTTTTCAACTTTTTATGCTCCAAATCCGCTCAACAAAAGAAAAGATTTTCTGGAGCATATTCGGCTTTCTGGTTTCTTTTATCGGCTGCGGTTTCAGCGAAACTTATACGCCTGTTCAAATTGTTCTGATGGCTTTTCTGACCAGCCTCGGTTTGGTTTCGAGAAAGATGAAACCAAATCATCAGGCTTTTTCTTTTCTTGTCACAGGTTTGCTAGGATCGACCCTGGCACTTTTCGTAATAATCCTGGCACCGGGCAATTCAATTCGACAGGCTTTTTTTCCGATCCCACCCGGGCTAAATACCATTCTGGGCATTTCGCTGAAAGGGTATCTGGTTTTTTTGGGAGAACTTTTTGGTTCGCTTGAAAAAGATAGCGGTTTGTTCGGTTTGGTCTGCGCGGCTGCCTGGTTAGGATTTCGAAGTTCGGTTCCCCCAACCCCTAGGGGCTGGATAGCGCCAGCTTTCCTTTTGGCGGGTTTCATCCTGGCCTTTGGTTGCTTCCCCCCATCGGCTTACGGTATGTCAGATGTTCCCCCTGATCGGACACTGATCATTGCCGTTTATTTCTTAACCGTTTGCTTCGCTCTATCTGGT
>CAIWAX010000096.1 GCA_903910795.1 uncultured Anaerolineae bacterium | reverse complement strand
GGCTTGCTCGACATGAGCAGGGGCTTTAGCCCCTGCGGAGCGGCGATGGGTGATGGAAATCGCAAAGTAGTGAATTGTTTAAGCATTATCTGACGATTACAAAACCATCGAAATTTAGTTCATTTACCCACATTTTTCCCAAATGACGGAACATGGTGAGCAGTTACAATCTGATTTACTATTTTCAAATTCTATTGGAATTTAACTGGTCAACAGCGGGAGTCCACGAAGTACCCTTTTGGTACAGGGAAATTTTGGATTTGGCGAGAGTTTTTATCGATTGCTGCAAATTTTTAGCAAAGCACGCCGGTTTCCGAAAAGCGAAGTCACTGTCTAACGAGACTGGGGCAGGTGATCCAGCATTTTCAGTACCTATATACGATTATTCCAGGGCGGTCTAATTCTTGCAATTAAATTATCCTCAAGGCCAGCGGCACGATTAATTGGCAAGCCATGATAAAGCATTTCTTCCTTTTGCACAAAGGCTAATATTTGAACAGCTATACCTTTATGCAAAAGTTCTTTTATGCGGGTATTGTTGTTAATATTGGTGCTTTGAGTTGGGCCAGGGTTTTTATAACCATTCATCCGCCCAGCCAGCGTTTGATTTGACTTGCCAATGTATTTGATCTCTTCTTGTGCAACAAATGCATATAGTATATTCTGTTCATTGCTGTGTTGCGATAATCTGAACTGTAATGAGCTGCCCTCAAATAACCATTCCCCCACATTCTCGAAACCAAATTCAAGCAAGAATTGCCTGCTCCCGGTTGTCTGGGCTGTATTGCTCTCTATAATTATCGTTTTTGGCGAGTTAAGAGAAAGTGATGCATCAGAAGCAAGTGGCATTTTCTTTTCAGCGATAAATGAGCGAATCCTCCGAAAATGCACGCGTTTATCCAATTGGTCTACGGAATCTACTCTCCAACCTGCTTCAAGCCATGACTGGGCATGGGGGTGATCTTTTGGAGATGACGGATTACTCCACCATGCACGGTGTTCGTAGGCACTATCGGGTAACTTATCTCCCAATATTCTTTCTATATCGCTCAAACTCAGGGACTTTTCACCGATGGTTGGTTGGATTTCTTGCAGGAATCGTTTGAGAGGTTCGTATTTGCTCATTTCCGTGACCTTTCTTGGTGAAAGAGCTATCTTACAGGCTTCAATCTTAAACTAAAGTACTCCAGAGATAATTAATTCCATACCCTGTCAAAAAGGATAGTTTATTGATCTTGCCCTAATTTCCCGGGCGCCAAACGGGGTCAAAGAGCCCCGACGTGGAGGTGACCAGGTGCTGCGGCTTGCCATCTGGCAGCAGGCAAATATCGATGAACACGCTGCTGGTATCGTGTGATTCGTAAGCCACCCATAAGCCATCCGGCGAAAAAGCCGCATCCACGGCGGGCAGTGGAATGGAGAGCAGTTTGGCGGTGCCGGTCTGGAAATCGAAACGCACAAGCGCGGAGGGGGAGCTGACGTTGCTGTTGGAACGATCAAAGATCAGGTAGGTGCCGTCGGGCGACCAGGCCGGGAGATATTCAGAGAATGATCCACCGGAAAGCACAACCTGGTGCTTATTGCTGCCGTTAGCGGCCATATCCGAGATCATCAGCAAGCCTGAATACAGCGTGGTGTAGGCAATCTGACTCGAATCGGGCGACCAGGCCGGGTAGCGGGCCTGGATGTTATTGCCGGGCGTGGTCAGGCGAGTCAGGCTTGAATCCTGGATATTGTAGACATAGATCTGCATGCTGCCATCACGCAACGAAGTGAAGGCAATTTTGTGTCCATCCGGTGACCAGGCCGGGTCAAAATCACCGCCGGGCTTGAAAGGCGGCAGCCCGATTTTGCCGGTTTCTACATCCAGCAGGTACAGGCTCGCTTCGGGATAAGTGAGGGCTGATTTCTGACAGGGCGAGACAAAGACGATCTGTTTGCCGTCCGGCGACCAGTCAAAATTACAGGCGCCCTGAGGCACGTTCGTCAGGGCATGCGGATTGCTGCCAAAATGCTGCGCATCGGCGTTGACCAGCATGATTTGAGCCGCATTATCCACTATGGCAGAATAGCCGACCTGACCTGGCCGGCCGCCCAACGGTGTAGCCTGAGGCGTGGCCGTTTGAGAGTTATTGTCGATTACCGGCACGGTTGTTACTGAACTTATGGGTACGTTCAATTGCGTAACCGTGCTGGCGAGTGTGGCGCTGGGCAGGTTAGTGACTGTTGGAGCCGGGGTATCCGTGGGTGGCGCAGTGGGAATAGCTGTCGAGGTAGCCACGCTGGGCTGTGTTGGAGGCAGACTGGCGGTTGGGATGGCAGTGGGGATCGTTGTGGCGCTGGGTGGCAGACTGGTAGGGGTGCTGGTGGAAGATGGCTGCGTGGTTGTCGTGGCAGAAGCAACCAAAAACGGCAGAAGCCTGGCTGCAAATCGGCCACGGTAAGACCAGGCTGCCCCAATGAGTATGATCACAAGTAGCAGTCCACCCAAAATCCCCAGCAAACGCCAATTTGTCGACTTTTTCTGGGGCGGCAAGTTGACTTCGATTGTTGTGACACTCTCATCCGGATGGGATTCTTTTTTGAGAGGCTTGCCCTTTGGCGCGGAATAGTCAAGCAGAGCTTTTTTGAATTCATCTGCACTCTGGTAGCGGCTGGAGGGGCTGGTTTCGAGTGCTTTTTCGATCACGACGGCCAGGCGGGTTGAAACATCGGGGCGGTGTTCGCGCAGAGGCGTCAGCTTCAGACCATCCACCGAACGCAGCAGGCTGTCCTCGGGAATATTTCCGGTCAGGGCCGCGTACAATGTGGCGCCCAGAGAATAAACATCGGAACGGGAATCGGTGCGGCCCGAGCCGTACTGTTCGGGTGGCGAGTAGCCGGGCGTCATGGCGCGCGCGCCCGCCATGGTTTCCTCATGTTCCCAACCCATTTTCGCCAGGCCGAAATCGACCAGGAAAACCTGGCCTTCGCTGGTGATTTTGATATTCCCCAGCTTGATATCGCGGTGCAGAATGGGGGGTTTGCGCGAGTGCAGGTAGGCCAGCGCATCGCAGGCGGCCACACCAATCCGGATGGCTTCTTTTTCAGGAAGGAGGCCGAACTTTTCAAGATACTGGCGTAAATCGTTGCCATCGATATAGTCCATCACCAGGTACTGGCCCATATTATCGATAACGAAGTGATCGGTCACGCGCGGCAGGTTGGAGTGGCGGATGCCTGCCAGAATGACCGCTTCCATGCGAAACTGCCTGGCGTAATCGTCTGTGGTGAAGAGGTTTTCCTTGACGGCAACTTCAACCCCCAGGCTTTCATCCAGGGCGCGGTAAACAAATCCCATGCCCCCCTGGCCGAGGATATCTTCGATACGATAGCGCCCTTCTAGGAGGGTGCCTTTTTCTAGTGTCATTTTTCGTTAGAGCCTGGTGTGGAAACAGAAATATGCGGCGGTTGGAAAGTACTCACGATTTGCTTACATCGTCCCGATGCTCTGGCAGAGCCGGGAGCAAATCGTTAAGTAAAGAAGACTTTGGCATTATATCAAAGGATGGGCACTTTACCCGAAAAACCCACATAGTGCTGTGCAAAGCGCTGTGCGTCATCCGGCCAGCTTCAGCTTTTGAAACAACCAGGGCGCGCCAGCCGAGACCCATGCGCCAACCAGGGCATAGCGCAGATAGCGCAGTGCGAAAGCGATAAGCGTGGCATCTTTGGGAAAGATCAATCCCAGCCCGAAATAAAATATCAGCAACCCGAGCAGTCCCGGCAACAGCCGCAATGCCTTTTGACCGAGACTACCGCGCGGATCGTATCCGCCGCGAGACTGAATCCATGCCACCCCGGCCAGCAACCCAAACAAAGCCGCGGCAGACGTGATCGTGTTATCCATGGTGACCGGCATGGGCGGTGTGCCCATCCCCGCCTGCAATGCGTTTGTCATCCACTCGGCCGGCATATTCCAGCCGATTAACGGCGCATAGGCTGCTGCTCCGCATAAAAGTAAGATCACAGAAAGCGCAAAAGCCAGCCAGATCTGCTGCACAAGGGATTTGGAGATGGCCCAGGTCTTAACCGGTTTCCACCAGTTAGCCATCCCCCACAAAATAAGCGCTCCAATGGCCCAGCCGGTCAGAACATCTTGCGGAAAGTGGACACCCAGATACATGCGCGAGAATCCAATCATAATAATGAAGAAAATGGCCAGCAACCAGAACCAGCGGCGCTTGAGCAAAACAGCCGCCGTGCCAAACAGCACCACGGCGTTCTGCGAATGTCCGGACGGGATGCCGAAAGTTGGTTCGCCAGCATAGGCGGTCACCTTTGTACTGAACCAGTAAGGACGCGGCGCGTGAAAAACCAGCTTCAATGTTCCATTGATTGCGCTGGAAAACAACATAATTGCCCCGAGCTGCAAAGCAAACCCGACATCCACGCACCAGTACATGACTGGTAAGAGCAACAGGAAAAAAGTTCCTGAGCCAAAGAATGAGAAAAATTGCATTGGCCCTACCAACCAGGCGCCCAGGCTTTGAATCCAGGCAACAAAAGCAACTCCAGCATTATAAAAAGTGTCCATCACAGGCCCTCCATATTGAACGATTTGCTGACATTACTTGAATTTTCCTGGTTCTGATGTTTTTTGTGGTTTGATGCGAAACCATCTACAAATTCACGAATTGGACAGCCACCGTATTCGTGATCCTTATTCGTAGACGGTTTGAAAAAACAGCTATACCACAAATTCCATTAGAAATAGGCATTTTCAAGCTGTAATACTGAACGATTTGCTAACATCGTCCCGATGCCCTTGCGGGAGCAAATCGTGGGTGCTTTCCATCCCGTACACGGTTAAGGCATTACTGGTTGACGTTTCTCTTAATAATATTGTACACTCAAAGCAATGAAAGCCAAATTGCATCCCATTTGGGATTGGACGGCCGCTGCCTTGCTGGTCTCGGCCCTTTTAACAGCCTCTGTCCGTCTGGATACAACCAACTGGACTCCGGATCTTGGATATGTGGAGTCACTGGCTGTGATGGGGACCATTCTGGGATTGGTGCTGGGGTACAGCCTTTTCAGAGGCGCAAGTGCTTTCTGGCTGGCAAGTCTGTACACCCTGTCCATACTTCCGATGAGTTTGAGCCGGATCATTACCAACGAGCAGACAGCGCAAGGACAACTGGTGAGCTTTTGGGGCAGGCTGTCTGTTTCCTTTGGCCTGCTGGTCAGTGGCAAACCGATTACAGATTCCATCTTCTTCGTGACGGTCATGGCTATCCTGTTCTGGCTGGTGGGTATTTACTCCGGCTTCCAACTGGTACGCAGTCGGGCAATTCTGCCAGTGCTCCTGCCATCCACCCTGCCCATTTTGGTAATTCAGTATTATGACGGTTATGTGCCTGAACACATCTGGGGACTGGGCTTTTACTTTTTTCTGGCGCTCATGCTGGTTGGGCGGATCAACCTGTTAAATTCACGGGAACGCTGGGAAGAGCAGCATATCCTTTCAGGAAGTGAACCTGAGTTCGATCTGAACAAGAATATCGCTGTGGCGGCGGCTGTGATTATTCTGGCAGCCTGGCTTGTGCCTGCGCCAAATGTAATTTTACCGGGAGCAGCCAGCGCCTGGCAAAGTTTCAACCAGCCCTTTGACAGCGCCCGCAAACTACTACGTGTGGATGATATCCTGGCTGCGTTGAACTCACACAACGTCGTTACTACCTACAATGAGTTGTATGGGGATGTGATGGGACTTGGACGCAGTGCCGGGACAGGTGAGACCGAATTATTCAGAGTTCAGGCTCCACCGAATGATCTGCCGCGCCTGTATTGGCGCATGCGCGTATATGATACCTATGAGAACGGAAGCTGGAAGATGTTGCGCAGCCAGAACACCCCATTCAATCCGGATACAGGGAATCTTTCATGGAAAGTACCCACGATTTTCTTAAATCGGCCGGATGCTCTGGCAGAGCCGGGAGCAAATCGTTCAGTATCAATTGAGTTACTGGCAGCCCCTATGGCGGATTTCACCTTTTCCTGGCGGTCGGGCACCAGCGCGATTCTGGCAACTCCTTTTGAGCCGGTCTGGACAAGCCGCAAAGGTACCATTCAAACTGTGCTGGATCAGGGCGGAGAAAGCGACCCGCTCAGTTGGAACTCGACACCTGCTTTGCAAAACGGGGATCAATACCTGATGCGGTCTTTGCTGCCCAACCCCACCCAGGTGGAACTGCGCGCGATTTGCTCAGCAAATCGCGGCTGCGATTATCCCACCTGGATCAGCGCACATTATATGCAGGTGCCTGCGAATATTGCCCCTGCCTACAGCCGGCTGGCGCTTGAGATCACCAGTGGGCTGACAAACAATTATGACAAAGCCGAAGCAATTACCGCTTACCTGCGCCAGAACATCACGTACAGTCAGACGCTGCCGAATCTCCCCTCTGGCGTTGAACCGCTAAACTGGTTTTTGTTTGATGGAAAAACTGGATTTTGCGATTACTATGCCAGCGCCGAGATAATGCTGTTGCGCACAATCGGAATCCCTGCGCGTATGGCGGTGGGTTTTGCCCAGGGGAAAAGCGAGGCATATTTCACATTCAGCGTGCGCGGGATGGATGCACACGCCTGGCCAGAAGCGTACTTCCCTGGGATCGGTTGGGTTCAGTTTGAGCCAACTGTCAACCAGGCGGCGCTCGTCCGACCAAGCGGCGAAGTATCAAACCCTGCGGAGCATCCCCACGGTCCTTACAATAAGTTGAACAACCTGGGGGATAATAATCCTAAAAATAGTGATGCCAATGGTCTTTCAAAAATGACCTTTCTGGGTCTTGCCTTACAGCAATGGCTGTGGATTATAATTTATATAATTATCATCATTCTTGTAAGTTTTTTGGGCTGGAGATTGGAGCGGCAACAGCCTTTTGGTCAGAGAATTCCGCGCGCCCTGGTGGCGATTTACCACTTTTATCATTTAAAGAATCCAACCTGGGTTGAGCGCTGGTTGCGCTGGAGCGAGGCGGGCGCAGAGGTACAAGCCTTCCACGCGATCAACCAATCTCTTAACTGGCTGGGAAGCGTACAATCCGGTGCGGTAACCCCGCTGGAACGCGCCAGTAAGCTGAAAGAACTGCTTCCAGAAGCAGAACCGGAAATTGATATTTTGAGTTCTGCCCTGGAAAAAACACTTTTTACACCTCATCCAGCCGATGCCGCCAGTGTGGCAAGCGCGCTACAGGCCGGGTGGAGGCTCAGGCTATTTGTAATTCGCAAGATCGCGCGGCGCTGGCTGTAAAGTGCTGTGGCATGGAGCGTGAGTATGGAACGAAGTGCACCTATTCCTGTTGACAAACAATTGAAAAATTTAGGTCAGGCTACTGGACATATCCGCGCCCTGATTCTGCCGATGCGCGCCAGCCTGCCTGCATCCACCCTGGAAGATATTTCCAAGATCGAAACAAGCCTTTATCTGCTTTCCAAAGATGTCGCAGCCTTCACGGAAGAACGTAAAAACTTACTGGCCCTGACTGAAATTGGACAGATCATCAATTCATCCCTGGATCTGGATGAAGTGTTGATGGTTGTCATGGATAACATCATTAAGCTGACCGAGGCTGAACGCGGGTTTCTAATGCTGCGTGATGAAAATGGGCAGATGTCAACGCGGGTGGCGCGTAATTGGGAGAAGGCTTCGCTCAACGAAACCGAATACTCTGTCAGCCGCACTGTCATCCAACGCGTGATTGACTCAGGTGAAGCTGTCCTGACCACCAACGCGCAGGAGGATGAACGTTTTGGCAGCCAGCAAAGCATCATTGCCTATAACTTGCGTTCGATTTTGTGCGTGCCACTCAAGGTAAAAAGCGATCTGATTGGTGTGATCTATGCTGACAATCGCATCCGCACCGGCATTTTTAATGATTCCAGACGCGAGTTACTGAGAGCCTTCTCCAACCAGGCGGCCATTGCAATCGACAATGCCCGTTTGTTTGAATCGCTAAGGCATACACTGGCCGAAGTGACCGAATTGAAAAATATGATGGATAATATTTTTGCTTCCATCGCAAGCGGGGTGATCACCGCTAATATCGAGGATACCGTGACACTGTGTAATCGCGCAGCGGAAAGAATCATCGGACAAACTTCGCTGGAGATGATTGGCCGCAAATTGGCAGATGTGCTGCCTTCTATTGCAGGCGAAATCCTGCCGCAGGTTGCCAATATCCGTGATCGGGATACCGTGATAACGGATCTTGAGATCAGTCATCATGATGTTCTACACGGTGCGCAGGACTGGCGCTTGAATCTTTCCCCGCTTAAAAATGCGGATCAAACCACCCAGGGCGTTGCCATCGTGGTGGAAGATCTGACAGAGCACAAACGCTTGCAGGCTCAGCGCAAGCTATTCGAGCGTATGGTTTCGCCCGCGGTTATCGAGCAACTAGACCCCAACAGCCTGTCTCTGGGCGGTAAACGGATCGGGATCACGGTTTTGTTCGCGGATATTCGAGGTTTTACCAGCTTCAGCGATGGCCTTTCCCCGGAAAAGCTGGTATCAGTGTTGAACCAGTACCTGGCTGCCGGGGCTGAGGCAGTTCTGGATGAGGAAGGCACTGTGGATAAATTTCTGGGGGATGCCGTCATGGCCTGGTTCAATGCTCCCATCCCGCAGCCTGACCATACCCTGCGAGCTGTGCGGGCTGCGTTGCGATTGCGCGAGCGTGTAGCCCAACTACATGCTGTGCTGCCGCCCGAAGCCCATCTGGGGTTTGGTGTAGGCATCCATTATGGTGACGCCATCCTGGGCCTGATCGGTACAGAGAAGCGCCTGGAATACACCGCAATTGGTGATAGCGTCAATATCACCAAACGTCTGCAGGAAAATGCCGGCAGAAACCAGATTGTTATTAGCGAGCAAGCTTACGAGCGAG
>CAIWAX010000095.1 GCA_903910795.1 uncultured Anaerolineae bacterium | reverse complement strand
CTCGGGTTGGAAAATTACCCAATGGAAATTACCCATAAGTTCAGTATGGAAATTACCCATAAGTTCAGTATGGAAAACACCCATAAGTTCAGTATGGAAAACACCCATAAGTTCAGTATGACCAGATGAAATAATAAATAACGGAGTGTATGCTGTGCAGAATGAACCATTTCTTACGCTAAAACAAATTGACGAAGTGGCAGACGCTGTCCGCGCCCGCACCAAATACCAGTCAAAAATCGGGCTCATCCTTGGCTCGGGCCTGGGCGGGCTGGCTGATTCAATCGAAAACCCGGACTTTGTGCCCTTCAGCGATCTGCCATACTGGCCGCAATCCACCGCGCCGGGGCACATCGGGCGGCTGGTGATCGGCACACTCGAAAATCAGAGTGTCATGGTGATGCAGGGGCGCATTCATTTCTATGAAGGCTATTCCATGTCCCAGGTAACTTTGCCCATCCGCGTCATGCAGCGCCTAGGAATTGAAACTCTGATTGTGACCAACGCGGCTGGCGGCATCAATCCCGACTATGTTCCAGGTGATTTAATGCTGATCACCGACAATTTAAATCTGGTGGGGATGATGGGCTTCAACCCCTTGATCGGCCCGAACCTGGATGAACTGGGGCCGCGCTTCCCAGATATGAGCCAATCCTATGACCGGAAACTGAACGAGATCGCGCGCCAGGCCGCCCGCGAGGCCGGCATTAACCTGCGCGAGGGAGTTTACGCCGGTTTGAGCGGCCCATCCTTTGAGGGCCCCGCCGATCTGCGCTTCCTGCGCGCGGTAGGCGCCGACGCGGTCGGTATGTCCACCGTTCCCGAAGTGATCGTTGCGCGGCACGGAAATACCCGTGTACTGGGTATTTCGGGTATCAGTAACAAGGCCAACCTGGATGGGAACACCGTTACAACCCATCAGGAAGTTCTGGAAGCCGGGGAACATATGGTTCCCAAAATTATCCAGATTCTTCGCATTGTGCTGCGTAAAATCTAGCTGTTCTCATTCCAATATTGAGGTTGACCTGTGGGTGCGCTGTTTCGGTTCCTGGTACAGTATGAAGTTCTGGTCTATCTCGTTCTGACCATCGGAGCTGTGTTCACGGCGCGCTCGCTGTGGAAAGCCTGGAGCGAGTGGCGGATCTCTGTGTTCGGTTTGGAAAAGGAACTCGCGTTTCAAAAAGTGCGCGTTTCCGGAGCTTTCTTTCTGCTACTGATCATGATTGGTTTGAGCATGTTTTGCCTGGTCACATTTATTGTGCCGTTCCTGCCAGCCACCACCTTCCGGGGCACCCCCACGGCGAATCTGCTTCAAACCCCAGCAGTAACGCTGTCAGCGGCAGACCTGACCGCCCAGGTCAACGCCACCGCCACCCCCACGGGAACATCCGGCTGTGTACCCGGCAAGCTGGAGTTCTCGTCGCCAAAGCCCGGTGAGAGTGTGAAGAGCAAGATCATCCTGAGCGGCACAATCAATGTGCAAAACTTCGGCTTTTATAAATATGAATATGCCGCCCAGGGCAGTGAAAACTGGACTACCATCGCGGCGGGCGACAAAGTTGTGACTGAAGGCGAGCTGGGCGCGTGGGACACTTCCCAACTGACCCCTGGCGATTACCAGATCCGCCTGCTGGTAACCGATAATCTTGGCAAACCATTGCCAGCCTGTATCTCCACCGTTCATGTAACTGCTCCGTGATTACTATGGCTGAAATCGAAATCCGAAACACCGTATCCACTGACCTGGCCCGCCTCGCGGCACTTGACCACAGCATCGACACCAACTATGTCTGGCAATTGGATGTGCACCGCGACGAAAATCCCGGTTCCCGCACGGGAATAGGGCAGGTGCAGGTTTCGCTGCGCGAAGTGCGTCTACCGCGCACCATCCGCCTGGAACATCCGCGCACAGCCGCAGAGCTGCCTGATACCTGGCATTTGCGCCCAATGCTGAGCGCCATGAATGATTTGGAAGCAGTCGCTTATGTGCGCATTAGCGATGTGATGGTGCCGCACGCCGTATGGATCACAGATGTGGTAGTGGGAAAACCCATGCGGGGCCAGGGACTGGCGCGTAAGCTGATTAGCGCGGCGGAAGCCTGGGGGCTGCAGCGCGGCATGCGCAAGGCGATCATCGAAGTGCAATCCAAGAATGCACCTGCTGTGCGTATGATCCAGAAGCTGGGCTTTGAATTTTGCGGTTACAACGACCAGTATTACCCCTCGCGGGATGTGGCGCTGTTCTTTGGGCGTTCCATTTAATTCAGTTATCGTACACATTTCCCGTCGTTTACAGGCAGGTGATCATCCCGGTTTCAACACGGGAAAAGAAGCGGGGATTTGCGATTTTCCGGTTTGCTTAGCAAATCGAGCATCGGCAAATCGCGCGTTCAGGGTCTTATCCGATATACGTGGAAGGTTTTAAATGCTTACTGGTTGGGAAGACAACCTTCTGGCGGGGATAGTCACTTTAAACCAAATACTGACAGCAGGGATCGCAATCACTGCCTTTTCTCTGCTCATTTATGCCCTGACGTTTAATTTACGCGACAGGGTGGCGCGTTCATTTGCCATCATCCTGCTCTCAGTGGTGGTTATTTTCACCTGCGAAGCCATCCAGAGCACGGTACAGTCCGCTGATTGGATTGAACTGTTTCTGCGCTTTCAATGGGTTGGGCTGGTCTTTTTACCAGCCTCCTATCTCCATCTCTCAGATGCCCTGCTAGTTACCGCGGGACGCCCTTCACGCGGCAGGCGGCGGATGGTTGTGCGCGGCGCCTACCTTGTCTCGGCGGGTTTCCTGATACTGCTGGAACTCGGCTACCTGGTTGGCCCATTGGCAGCGAATGCGCTTCCCGCGCCGCATCTCCAGCGCACCATCTGGACAGAAATCTTCACGATTTATTATTTGGTGTTGATGCTGCTGGCGGGGGTTAATTTCATCCGGGCCTTTGGCCGTATGCTAACCCGCTCGGGCCGCCGGCGTATGCTGTATCTGATGGCCGGCGCCACCGCACCCGCGCTTGGAACATACCCTTACCTGCTGTTCGGCTCCTCATTCGCAGCGCGCTACCCCCTCCTGTTTTGGAGCTCGGCGGCGATCATCAATTTCATCGTCGGTGTTTTGATCATTATCATGGCTTACGCCGTGGCCTTTTTTGGCGTATCCTGGCCGGATCGGGTGGTGAAGAGCCGTCTGTTCAAATGGATCATGCGCGGCCCGGCTACCGCCTCACTGGCCCTGGCCGTTCTGACGATTGTCCGGCGCAGCGGCGAACTTTTCGGGCTCACCTATAACGCTTTTGCTCCGGTCAGCATGGTAGCCACCGTCTTGATCATGGAACACCTGATCACCCTGGCTTCCCCATTGTGGGATCGGGCTCTGTTCCTGGGGGGCGACCAGGCGGAGATGAACCTGCTTCAAAACATTGGTGAACGGATGCTCACGCAGAGCGACTTGCGTCAATTTTTGGAAGCGATTCTGGCGGCTGTACGCGACCACATGCAGTCGCCCTCTGCCTTCATCGCGGCCTTTGACAATGCCAGCCTGTCGCTCCTGATCAATGCCGGGCGTCCCTTCCTGGAAAAAGATCACTTGTCCGAAGCTTTACAGGAAATCACAGAAGAGGGCCACAAGGAATTCCTATGGAACAATACCTGGATCCTGCCGCTGCGGGCCCGCCGGACAGTTAATATGGATTTGGATCAGACCCCACCCCTGCTTGGGCTGCTGGGGGTGGCCATGCCGCATTCCCAACCGATGGAACCCGATCAACGTCAGGGTCTCTGGCTGCTGGCCGATCGCGCGGCACTGGCCCTGGAAGACCGGCTGCTCCAACAGCGCGTTTTTCGCTCACTTGAAGAAATCGAGCCACAGGTGGAAATGATCCAGCGCATCCGGGCGATGGGACGATATGAAACCACGGCCACCCTTTCCGAAGATTTGCCATCCGATTCTGAAATGGCGGAAAAAGTACGCGAAGCGCTCAACCACTACTGGGGCGGGCCAAAATTGACCGAGTCGCCGCTCATGAACCTGCGGGTGATCCAGGAAACCGCAAAAAAAGAATATGACGGCAACATGCCAAACGCGCTGCGCGCCATCTTAAAAAGGGCCGTAGATCAGATCCGCCCGGAAGGGGAACGCCGCTTTACCAGCGAATGGATTTTGTATAACATCCTGGATCTGAAATTTATCGAAGGACGCAAGGTGCGCGAGGTTGCCAGCCGCCTGGCGATGTCGGAAGCCGATCTGTATCGCAAACAGAGGGTGGCGGTCGAAGCGGTCGCCAAGGCGATCATGGATATGGAAGCCAGCCTCGACTCAAAATAAGCCTGGCCCGGGAGTTTTCGTAATTTCCAAAACCTGAAGCCCACTCTGGCTTTTTAAGAACTAAAATATGTTATGTTTTGTGTGTCAAAATTCACAACAGCATTACGATAAGATGTAAAATATGGTACTGATTCTTGCTACAGCTTAACGGTAAGGAGAGACTTAATGGTGGTCGCAAACAAAACCTACCCCGCAGAAACTGCCAGCCCGGCAATCGATGGTCTTGAATTTGAAGAACACGATGAGGGCTGGTGGCAATCCGTTCTGGCCGATGAAGAGCGCTTTTCGGCGGCGCACCCCACCCGCATTCAGGCCGCTGAACCTCCGCTAAATAAAAAAAACCTGTCCTCTGGAGAGACTGAGGTTGAAGTACCTCAGTCTGATTGGGTTTACGCTGAATCGATCTACAATCTGGACCAAATCATCACACTGCTGGTGAGCGGCTACAACCGCGGTGGATTGCTGGTTGAAAGCGATAAACTGCATGGGTTTGTGCCATATTCTCACCTCGTGGAGATGACTTGCCAGACAGATTCGGAACGCGATAATTTTCTGGCAAATTATGTTGGCAAGGAACTGCGTCTCAAGGTAATTGAATGTGTGCCCGATGAGGGCCGGGTTGTTTTCTCGGAGCGGGCCGCCCGCGCGGACGCAGGCCGGCGCACGCAGCTTTTTTCCAGTTTGAGGCAAGGTGAAATCGTCAGCGGTGAAGTGACCAATATCACCGAGTTTGGCGCATTCATTGACCTGGGTGGGGTTGAAGGTTTGATCCATATCTCCGAGCTCTCATGGGGGCGTGTCGTGCACCCGGCTCACATCCTGAAATTAGGCCAGCATGTGGATGTGCAGGTGATTGACATTCTGCCAGAACGCTGCCGGATCGCATTAAGCCTCAAGCGGCTGCAAACCAATCCCTGGGAATTTGTCAGCGCGCGCTATACCACCAACGATATTATCCCGGCTACCATTACGAGCGTCGTTTCATTTGGCGTTTTCGCCCGCCTGGAAGAGGGACTCGAAGGGCTTGTGCATGTTTCAGAGATGAACCTGGGCAGCGCTGCCGTACGCGATCTCTATTCAGAAGGTCAAAAAGTCAACGTGCGTATCCTGCACATCGACTCACAACACCAGCGGCTGGGGTTAAGCCTGAAACTGGATGGCAGCAAAGCAAATGCCTGAAAAACGCGATTATCAGGCCGAAGAACCATCCCGACCTGATTTGGTTGATTGGCTCCAGCAAATCCAAGTTCACTTTGGACGTTTTGCGTTTGATATTGGCGGCGTAAGTCTGTTCGCATTCGCTTTGATGACCCTGCTGGCCCTGTTGGATTTAACGGGGGGGTCATTGTTGACGCCCTGGAAGCTGACCCTGTGGCGCTGGCTGGGCTATGGTTCGATCTTTATCGTAATCGCCACCGGGATCGCCGGATTGACATTGATGCGCAAACCAGTCAATGGGGAAAGACAAATTAACTGGTGGCGCGTGACAGCTTTTGAGTTGGCAGCTTTCCTGACCCTGACCCTGCTGGCAATTATCGGCGGCACCTCGGTTGAACGCGCGGAAGCCGGCCAAGATGGTGGCTACACTGGTTGGGCCCTGGCGCAGCTTCTCGGCCGGTTGATTTCAAACAACATTTTGCAAGCCCTGCTGGTTGTGATTGGATTGGTGATTTTTATCATCCTGGGGTTCGATCTAATGCCTGGGATCGAACGTATCCTGATGAAAATCGCAGGCACCGAACCCACACCCGCCGTTGAAGAACCCCCAGCTTCGCCCGAGCCAAAATCGCAGCCCGAAGCCAGGCCAGCTCCCGCCCCGGCAAAAACCGCAGCCAGCAAACCAGCCGCTTTTAGCAACCTGCCGCCCGAATTCCGCAAAAACTTTAAAGTAGCCGAAGCCCCGGATGAAAAGCCGGCGGAACCTAAAGCACGCGGCGAAACCCTGCCGCCTTTCAGCATGTTGGTTGGCGAACAGTCAGCCCGCCCGGATGAGCGCAGCATCAACTTGACCGCCGGTCTGATTGAAAAAACCCTGGCGGAGTTTGGTATTCCTGCCAAAGTGGTTGATTTTCAGATCGGGCCAACCGTCACCCAGTTTGCTGTTCAACCCGGCTTTATCAAGAAACCGGGCAGTAATGAGACCGACACAATCCAGATGAAAGTCCGCGTGGCGCAAATTGCCTCGCTTCAAAAAGACCTGGCCCTGGCAATCTCCGCGCAACGCCTGCGCATCGAAGCCCCGGTGCCGGGGCGCTCGTATGTTGGCATCGAAGTGCCCAATGAACACTCTTCACTGGTGCGGCTGCGCCCCCTGCTGGAAAGCGAATCTTTCAGCAAGGTCAACGCCCCGCTGGCCATCGCTCTTGGGCGGAATGTCTCCGGCCAGCCGCTGGTCGCGGATCTGGCGCGCATGCCGCACATGCTGGTGGCTGGTCAAACCGGCTCAGGAAAATCCGTATTCATCGAGGCCCTGGCAGCCTGCCTGGCCATGAATAACGACCCCGAAGAATTACGCCTGGTGATGATCGATGTAAAAATGGTCGAGCTGTTGCGCTTTAACGGTCTGCGGCATTTGCTCGGCAAGGTTGAAACCGATGTCGAACGCATCCTGGGGGTTCTGCGCTGGCTGGTGCTCGAGATGGAACGCCGCTACCACCTGCTGGAGGGCGTACACGCCCGCGATATTGAAGCCTATAACCGCAAGGCCAGAGCGCGCATCCCACGCATCGTAGTGATCATCGATGAACTGGCCGATTTGATGATGTCGGCCCCCGACCAAACCGAGCATAACCTGGTGCGCCTGGCGCAAATGGCGCGCGCCACGGGCATCCACCTGGTGGTGGCGACCCAGCGTCCCAGCACCGATGTGGTGACTGGTTTGATCAAGGCCAATTTTCCGGCGCGCATGGCTTTCTCGGTGGCCTCTGGGATCGACAGCCGTGTGATTCTGGACAGCACAGGCGCCGAAACCCTGCTGGGGCACGGCGATATGCTCTTCCTGAACCCGGAAGTGGGCAACCCCATCCGCGCCCAGGGTGTCTGGGTCACCGACCAGGAAATCGAACGCATCATTGCCTTCTGGCAGAAAAGTTCTGCAACAAATAACGCTGCCCCGCCCTGGGAAGCGCTGCTCAGCGAACCCGAGGAAGGCAGCGCGGATGCCCTGGTGGAGCAAGCCATTGAGGTGGTGCGTTCCTCGCAGCGCGCCAGCGCATCCCTGCTGCAAAGGCGCTTAAAGCTCGGCTATCCGCGCGCGGCGCGTCTGCTTGACCAACTCGAAGAGATGGGAGTGGTAGGGCCCTCTCAGGGTGGCGGCCGTGAACGGGATGTACTGATCGAGCGCGGCGAGGACGAGGTCCCCGATGAAAATTACCCCTAAGTTCAGTAAGAACTGGATGATGAATAGGACAGCCACCCACCGCCAACCAGATATGTTTCTCATCACAGGCTTAACAAAAATCCCAACCATGCTGGGTTGGGATTTTTGTTAAGCCCCGGCAAAATGGAAAGTACCCATAAGTTCAGTAAGGATCATAACCTGGAAAATCCCGAAGAATGTCTCCTGATTGGAACCGCAATGGATGAGGAAGCAGTATCAATTACCCCAATGAATTGGCTGCGCAAACACCGCACGACCATCCTGCGCGTGTTAAGCGTTTTGTTTGTCGTGGCCCTCAGCCTGTGGGTTTTCAGCATCCGCGAAAGGATCAAAGAACTGGAGGCCTTCGGATACCCGGGGATCTTTGTGATTAGTTTTTTAGCAAATGCCACGGTAATTGTACCGGCCCCTGGTCTGGCTATTGTTTTCGCGATGGGGGGTATTTTTAACCCTTTTTTTGTGGGGCTGGCAGCCGGGGCAGGCAGTGGGCTTGGGGAAATCACCGGCTATTTGGCAGGCTCCAGCGGTCAGGGCATCACCGAAAATACCCAGGTTTACAAAAAAATCTATCCCTATGTGGAAAAATACGGTCAATTCGCCATCTTTGCACTGGCAGCTTTCCCCAACCCACTTTTTGACCTGGCTGGAATGGCGGCTGGGGTTCTCAAGATGCCTCTTCGAAATTTTTTAATCGCCTGCATCCTGGGCAAAACAGTTAAATGCCTTGCCTTTGCCTTTGCCGGGTCTTATTCACTTTATTGGATGTCCAGGCTTATTCATTGACAGGCAAGCGTCTGAAAATGCTCCAGAACCTGATAGAATGTCAGTGAATTTTCCACATAAAATCACCCCTTCGCGCTTTCGATTTTATTAAAAGCGATCAACGTTTTTCTACACAAAGATTGAACAAATGTCAGGAGAAGTTATGCCGCAAAAAGTAATCTGTTATGGGAATCCCGTGTATGATCTCATCACAACGCCCCAAATCCAAACATCTGATCGGGTTCTATCTGGCTGCTCCACCAATGCCTGCCTGGGTCTTTCCAAGCTCGGGCTGGCTACTTATCTGGTGGGAAACGTGGGAGATGATTATTCATCCGCCCTGAAGCAGGATTTGACCCGCCGGAATATCGGTTTTGAACTGTATCATTCCGCTCAAACCGGTGGTTTTCAGCTTGAATATTATGATGACCAGGGCAACCGTAACTTATCTGTGCTTGGAGAAGCGGGTGACATCCAGTTTGCCATCCCGCCTTTCCTCAAGGATGCCGACCTGGTGTTGTTTGGGCCAATTTTGGGCGAAGTTTCAGCGGAATTTGGGCGGCAACTGCGCCAGCACACCTCTGCGCCTTTTTTCCTCGACCCGCAAGGTACCTTGCGCAAGATCAAGGATGGGAAAGTCACGCATGAGATGACCGAAGACTTTAAAGAGCTGACCCGCATGTCCAGGGTGGTGAAAGCCAACGAACTGGAGACGCACACGGTTACTGGCCTCGATCCGCGCAGCAACCCGCGCAAGGCTGTGGAAGCGCTGCACCGCTTTGGCGCAGAAATCTCGATTGTGACCCTGGCTGAAGCTGGTTCAGTCATTTTTGATGGGAAAAGTTACTACGAAATTCCGCCATATATCACCAACGCCATCGACCCAACCGGCGCCGGTGATACCTACGCGGCGGGTTTTTGTTACCAGTATTTACAGGATGCCACCGATTTGCTGGCCGCGGGCTGTTTTGGCTCGGCTGTTGCATCTGTGATGGTCGAAAACAGCGGACCAGATTTTCCCCTGACCCTAGATGAAGCCATCACACGTCAGAAAAAACTCTTACAAGGCCCGCTCAAGGTAAAGCTCTAATCCTATTGGAGAGAACAAAGTTATGATCGCCAAGCTTCGGCCTTTGTATAATATATTTGTCATGCCGCTGGGAAAAGCCAGTGTCCGCCTGAGAATTTCCCCGGATTTCTGGACGTTGTTCAGCCTGCTCTCGGCCTTCGTGGGTGCGATCTTCCTGCACCTGGGCTATTTTTGGTGGGGGCTGACGTTCATCATTGTGATGTTCATGGCAGATTCCCTGGACGGCGCTACGGCGCGCGCCAGCGGGAATTTAAGTAAATTCGGCACCGTTTTTGACCACAGCATTGACCGCTACGCGGAATTTATCGTCATCGGCGGGTTAATGACCGGCGGCTGGATTTCGCCGTTGGTGGGTATGTTCGCTATCTCCGGCATTATCATGGCCTCGTATGTGCGGGCCAAGGCCGAATCGGCTGGCGGGTTAAAAGATTGCACTGTCGGCATCGCGGGCCGGGCCGAGAAACTCATCCTGACCTATGGATCGGTCATCTTCCTGGGGCTGGGATGGAATTTATGGGCCACCATCATGCTAATCCTGGCTGGCCTGATTTCTCATATCACTTTCGTGCAAAGGCTGCTGTACGCGCGCGCCGTCATCAAGCAGGCGAACCAGTAAGAACCTCAGTGAAATATACCCTTCACAGTCACAAATTGCGCTTTTTTGCTTAAGTGGAGAACCGCAATTTGTGACCGTGGGTATTATAAAGCGAACAAGCTGTGGGCGGTTTGCTGGCCGCCCGATTATGGAAAGTACCCATAAGTTCAGTATTGTTATCCGGCAGTCCCCAGGTTACAGATATTCGGCAAGTGTGGCCACAAGGGAACCATTTCAGGAGTAAAAAATGCAATTTACAGGAGAAGGGTTCGGTTTCGGGCCTATCTTTTTTCACTATTACGGCATTGTGATCATGTTTGGCACGCTGGCAGGCGGTTTTTTGGCCGCCAGGGAAGCGAAAAAGCGCGGGCTTGATCCTGAGATCGTATGGGATATGCTGATCTGGTTGATCATCTTTGCGGTGGCGGGAGCCCGCATCTGGCACATCCTGACCCCTTCCCCGGCACTGGTAGCCAGCGGCGTGACAACCTATTACTATCTGACCCACCCGTTGGATGCAATCGCCATCTGGAAGGGCGGGCTGGGGATTGTAGGCGGCGTAGTTGGCGGGGCCATCGGGCTGTATTTTTTCTGCCGCAGGAACAAGCTCAGCTTCCTGATGTGGGCTGACATCATCGCCCCGGCCCTGGCGCTCGGGCAGGCCATCGGCCGCTGGGGCAATTATTTCAACCAGGAACTGTACGGCGCCCCAACCGATTTGCCCTGGAAGTTGTATATCTCGCCTGAACATCGTTTTCCAGAATTTGCAAATGTCAGTTACTACCATCCCACCTTCTTATATGAATCGATCCTGAACCTTCTGAATGTATTCCTTATCCTGTGGATCGGACAACGTTATGCGAAGGTATTAAAAACGGGTGATCTGTTTTTTGTCTATTTGATCACCTACCCGATCATCCGGTTCGGCATGGAAATGCTGCGTTTGGATTCATCCACCCTGGGTGGCATCAACGCCAACCAGGCCCTGGTGGCGGTTGTTGCGCTGTTATCGGCCGCATTTCTCTTCTGGCGGCACCGCAAACCCCGTACCAAACCGGGGCTTCCCGCGGCCAGTGAAACGCCAGCCGAATAACCTTCGGTCCAAAGAACGAACCAATCGGGTATTAAGGGCCCCAACCCATGATCCACTGCGAAGACCTTAGCAAACATTTTGACTCCTTCAAGGCTGTTGATAGTGTTTCTCTTGATATCCAGCCGGGGGAGATACTTGCGCTGCTTGGCCAAAACGGCGCGGGAAAAACCACCACGGTGCGCATGCTGACCTCGGTGCTAAAACCAACCCGCGGCTGGGCCACAGTGGCTGGTTATGATACTGTCCGGAACCCAACTGAAGTGCGCTCCTCCGTTGGGGTGCTGACCGAAATGCACGGTTTATACGGACGTATGACCGGTTATGAATATCTGCACTTTTTCGGCGAGGTTTACCAACTGGATAAATCCCGCCGGGAAAAACGGGCCAAAGAACTGCTGGAATACTTCGGCCTGGCGCAGGCTGGCTACCGGCGCTCGGGTGAATATTCAAAGGGCATGCGCCAAAAACTGGCACTGGCCCGCGCGTTAATCCACGAACCGCCAGTGCTGTTGCTGGATGAACCAACCTCGGCCATGGATCCCGAAAGCGCCCAACTGGTGCGCACAGAAATTGCCCGGCTGCGTTCCTCCCAGCGCGCGATCGTGATTTGCACTCACAATCTGGCCGAGGCCGAGATGCTGGCCGATAAAATCGCCATCATCTACCACGGACGCATCCTGCTGACCGGCACCCTGGAAGATATGCGCCTGAGAATGCTCGGCCCCGCGGAGTACGATGTCAAACTGGCTGGCAGCTACTCGGTGACGGAGCTGGAACTGCCCGCAGGTGTCAACATCCTGTCCATCCGCGAGGACGGCTTCCGCTTCCGGGTGGAAAACCCGGTTGTGGCAAATCCGCTAATTCTGGAGCAGTTATTCAAGCTCCAGTTACCGCTGGTGTCAGTCCAGGAAGTACCCCGCACATTGGAAATGTTGTACCTCAAGGCCATGGCACAGGCCGCGGAAGGACAATTATGAGATCTTTCAAACGCGCCTGGCTTGTGGCAAGACGTGAGTTGGTGGATCAGATGCGCGATTGGCGCATCCTGATGCCGATGATCGTTCTGACCCTGTTCTTTCCTTATTTGATGAACGTCACTGCCAAGGGCGCCATCAATTACATCAACGAGTACGGCGGCGTCGCTTTGATGGGCCAGCGCATCCTACCCTTCTTGATCCTGGTGGTTGGCTATTTTCCGGTGACAGTCTCTTTGGTAGTGGCCCTGGAAGCCTTCGTGGGTGAAAAGGAACGCGGCACAATCGAACCACTGCTGACCAGCCCGCTGGCCGATGAAGAACTGTATCTGGGAAAGTTGATGGCCGGCACCCTGGTGCCGCTGACCGTCAGCTTTATTGGCATCTCTCTGTATATGGGTGGTCTGGCCTGGCAAGGGATCAAATGGCCCGAGTCCGGCTTCATCCTTCAAACCCTGGCGTTGACCGCCGTCCAGACCCTCATGATGGTCAGCGCGGCCATCGTTGTCTCAACCCAATCCACCACGGTTCGCGCCGCCAATTTGCTGGCTTCCTTTATCGTCATCCCGGTTGGTCTGCTGATCCAGGCTGAAAGCGCCTTGATGTTCTGGGGCACCAATAACATCCTCTGGTTCGCGGTGCTGGCGGTAGCTATCATAAGTTGGCTGATCATCCGTCTGGGAATTGTGCACTTCAAGCGCGAAAGCCTGCTGGGCCGCGAAATCGACATACTAAGTTGGGTCTGGGTCTGGAAAATTTTCCGAAAGGCCTTCTCCAGTTCAGAGCAACCATCCGGGCTTGGGCGTTACCTGGTTTATCTTTGGAAGCGCATAAAAAAACAGGATGCCGAAAAAGTGTTGTTGGGCCCGGCCGTTTGGCAGGATTGGCGCGAACTTAAACGCTGGTACCGCCAGGATATCACCCAGACGCTGCGACGGGTGATGCCCACCTTCCTGATCACCCTTTTGATTGGCGTAGGGGCGCTCCTGGGTGCCTATTTTTATATTCAGGCAGCCATGCCGCAGGTTGCGCTGACAGATCAAAAAGTTCATGATACGCTCAGGCAGGTCAACGGCTTTTTCATGAGCGGAGGTGTCAAAAGCCTGGAAACCTGGCCGCTCTTCTGGCATAACTTTCTGGCGGAAGTGGTCACCTTTGCGCTGGGGATATTTTCCTTCGGTGTGCTGAGCATCCTGGTTTTCATTGTAAATTTCGCCGTGATCGGCGGGGTGCTGGGCGCCTTACCTTCGATGGGGCTGTCACCCTGGCTGGTATTTGTCAGCGGCATCCTGCCGCACGGCATCCTTGAACTGCCATCCATCATGCTGCTCAGCGCAGCTTCGCTGCACATGGGGCTGCGCATGGTCACGCCGGATGAAGGTCATACCATCGGCGAAACCCTGATCATGACCATCGCGGATGTTCTCAAACTCTTGATCGCCATTTGCATCCCTTTGCTGATTGTGGCCGCATTTATTGAGGCCAACATTACCCCACACATCCTGATCGCCACGATCGGACACGTACTCGAACTGCACCCGTGATGCCAGAACTGATCATCCTGGGTTCCTCCAATGCAGTACCCTCTGCGGGCCATGCGAATACGCATCTGGCTCTCATAACGCCTGAACGCAGGCTGTTGATCGACTGCGGCCCCAACCCGCTCATCAGCCTGGAACAGGCCGGTGTGGACGTAAACACACTGACCGATATCATCGTAACCCATTTTCATCCGGATCATGTCGCATCCCTGCCGCTGCTACTGATGGATATGTGGTTGATGGGCCGCCGCCTGGCGTTGAATATTCATGGATTGGATTACACCATTGACCGCTTAATAGCCATGTTGGAATTGTACGATTGGTCGGAATGGTCCAATTTTTACCCGGTGCATTTTTTACGGGTGCCCATGATGGACAGGGCTGTGGTGCTGGACGATGATCAGATGTGCATATACGCTTCGCCGGTCAAACACTTTCTCCCCAACATCTGCTTGCGGGTGGAGTTGAAAACCAGTGGAACCAGCCTGGCCTATTCGGGCGACACGGAACCCTGTCCGGCCGTAGTGGATATCGCCAGGAATGTCGATTTTCTGCTACACGAAGCCACCGGGGCCACTACCGGGCATTCCTCCGCCGCCCAGGCCGGTGAAATCGCCCGCCAGGCAGGCGCCAGGGCTTTATATTTGATCCACTATCCCACCGGTCGTTTTGCCGGTGGGGATATCCTGGCCCAGGCTCGCCCTCAGTTTGCGGGCCAAATTGTGAAGGCTGTGGATCTGATGAAAATTGATCTGAGCACCACCCCGTACTGAGTCCGGGGGTTACACATGAGGCAATTAAACGCGGCGGGCCGCTCGAACCCGCGCCGCGAATTCATTCCAACACTCAAGGTGAAAAAGATGCGCACTAAATTTGTAGCTGGCAACTGGAAAATGAACAAGACCGTCGCCGAAGCCCGTGAACTTGTTTCAATCATGGGCAAAGAATTAAAGAACATTTCAAACGTGGAAAAAGTACTCTGCCCGCCCTTCATGTCGCTCGTCGCCGTGGCAAACCTGATCGGCGGGACTGACCTGGGCCTGG
This sequence comes from uncultured Anaerolineae bacterium, assembly GCA_903910795.1. GTDB lineage: Bacteria > Chloroflexota > Anaerolineae > Anaerolineales > Villigracilaceae > UBA5195. Next base: position 6,221 of record CAIWAX010000095.1, on the reverse strand, counting down.
GCGCCCAGAACATGCACTGGGAAGAGAAGGGCGCCTACACCGGCGAAACCAGCCCTGGCATGATCAAGGAATTCTGCCAGTATGTGATTCTGGGCCACTCAGAACGGCGCGCCTACTTTGGCGAGACCGATGAGACAGTCAATAAGAAACTGCTCGCGGCGCAAAAACATGGGTTGACCCCCATCGTATGCGTTGGCGAAACCCTGGCCGAGAATGAAGCCGGACGCACCGCCGAAGTAGTGCGCCGCCAGACCCTGGAAGGTCTCAAGGGCGTGGATGCCGCTTCGGCTGCCAAAATTGTGGTGGCTTACGAACCCGTTTGGGCCATCGGAACCGGGCGAGCCTCCTCAGCCGAAAACGCCGAAGCCGTGCACCGCGATGTGGTGCGCGCGGCGCTCAAGGATCTATTCGGGGCCGAAACAGCCGAAGCGATCCGCATCCTGTACGGCGGCTCGGTCACCGCGGCCAACGCGGCCGAGTTCTTTGCCCAACCCGATATTGACGGTGCGCTAGTCGGCGGAGCCAGCCTGAAATCGGATGAATTTATTGCCATCGCGAAAGCCGCCGCAAAATAAGGCGCAGTCAGCCGTCATCCGCATCCCGTCAACGGCGGGGTGCGGATGACGGCTGCCATTTTAACTTCCTTCGACGGCCTGTTCTGGCTGATCGCGGCATTGGCGATCCTGCTGATCCTGCAGCGCAGCCTGCACCGCGAAATCCAGGCCATCCTATTGATCATCACGCGCAGCCCCAACCTGACGATCGGCATTTTTTCGCTTCTTTTTTTCCCGGGTGTTTTTATTCATGAACTCAGCCATCTGATCATGGCCAAACTGCTGGGCATTCAGACCGGCAAGTTCTCGCTGCTGCCACAGGTCATGGATGACGGCCGCCTGCAGTTGGGCTACCTCGAGGCGGCTTCCTCAGATTTTCTGCGTGATTCGCTGGTGGGATTGGCACCGCTGATCAGCGGCATGCTTTTTATCGCTTTTGCGGCCAACTTTCCCATGCACCTGACCATTATGTGGGATACGCTGCGCAATGGGCAGTGGTCATTGTTCTTCGCCGGACTGCAGGAACTGCCAACCGTCCCGGATTTTTGGATCTGGTTTTACGCCACTTTCGCGGTTTCAACCACCATGCTGCCCTCTGAATCGGACAGACACGCCTGGCTGCCGCTCGGGCTGGTTTCCGTCCTCCTGCTGGCAGCCGCCGTGCTGGCGGGCGCCGGGCCGTGGATGCTGGCCAATATGGCCCCGCCCTTCAACCAGTTTTTGCGCGGTACGGCCGTGATCCTGTTGGTAAGTATCAGCGTGCACATTTTGTTGATCCTGCCGCTCTGGCCCATCCACCGCTTGTTAACGCGCCTGACCGGCCTGGATGTGAGTTAGAGAAAATGCCCGCCAACCGTACCTCTTCGAGATTCCGGCGGCCAAGCCTGGAGATCAGCCGGGGTGGTGTGACCGGTTTCACATATGAGAAGTAAATATGATGAAATTTGTCGTATATACATTTTTATTGGAATAGCCGCTCGTCACACAAAACACCAGACCCGCCAGTTTCAATTCTTTAAGGTAAATCACCCGTAAGTCCCCTTGTATCGAACAACTAAGTATGCTAAAATTTTTTTACTGCCCTATAGACAGGGGGATGCAAACAACTCCCGCTATATATGGCGGCAACAAGTGTTCTATTTTCAAAGGAGTTCTATGCGCTGCCCGTACTGCCAGCATGACGAATCCAAAGTGATCGACACCACTCACGACAGCCACGGCGGCATCCGCCGGCGGCGCGAGTGTTTGGGCTGCGGGCAGCGTTTCAGCTCCTACGAACGACCCATCCTTTCGACACCACTGCTCATCAAGCAGGACGGCACGCGCGAAGAGTTCGACCGGGAAAAACTTGCGCGCGGCATCCGTATTTCATGCGCCAAACGGCCGGTGTCTGCCGCGGATATCGAAAGGTTGATCGGGCAGGTTGAAGCAGAACTGCAAAAGTTGGGCAAGGCTGAGGTTTCATCGCGCGTTGTAGGGGATATCGTAATCAATGGGCTGAAGGAACTCGACCAGATCGCTTACATACGTTACGCCATCGTCTACTTACGCCTCGACGATCTGCACGCCCTGCGCAGCGAGATCGACCGCCTGCTCGAAGCGTAAACATCCCCGCCATCTTCTTTATCTTTTTTAAATACTCTTATCAGGAGAGCCTATATGGTTGCAAGCGAAGCTGTTTCCAGGCACGGTATCTTACCTACCCCACCCATCCCCGCGGATCTGCCGGGAGTGAATCTTACTGATAACGCCCGACAGGTGCTCATCCGGCGTTACGTCCGGCGCGGGGATGACGGCGCACCCGCCGAGAGTGTGGAAGAGATGTTCTGGCGCGTAGCCTATCATGTTGCCAAAGTGGAACAGACATGGGAAGGCGACGAAATCGCCCGCGCCCGTGAATTCTACGGCTTGCTGACCAGTAAGAAATTTTTTCCAAACTCCCCGACCTTTACCGGTGCGGGCACGCCGCTCGGACAACTGGCGGCCTGCTTTGTGCTGCCGATCAACGACGACATGGGCCGCGACTCGGCCGGGATTTTCCAATCCCTGCGCGATGCCGCCCTGATCCAGCAGACCGGCGGCGGGAACGGCTTTTCCTTCTCACGCCTGCGCCCCAAAGGCGGGCTGGTGAAATCGTCCTCCGGCCAGGCCACCGGGCCGGTAGGCTTCCTGCGCGTCTACGATCACGCCTTCGGTGAAATTGCCCAGGGCGGCACGCGCCGTGGCGCCAACATGGGCGTGCTGCGTGTGGATCATCCGGATGTGGATGATTTCATCACCTCCAAAATCAGTGAAAACGCCATCACCAACTTCAACATCTCGGTCGGTATCACAGATGCCTTTATGCAGGCCGTCCGGGATGATAAGGATTGGGATCTGATCTTCCCGGATATCGCCGACCCGCGCTATCGCAGCTTCCGCGGCACGCTTGAACAGGCCCGCGATGCGGGCATCCCCCTGCGGGTTTACAAGACCGTGCGCGCGCGCGACATCTTCGACAAAATCGTCAAACAGGCCCATCACAACGGCGAACCCGGTGTGCTGTTCCTGGATGCCGCCAACCGTCAGAACCCGGTCCCGCACCTTTACCCGCTCGAGTCGACAAACCCATGCGGGGAGCAGTGGCTTGGCCCGTATGAAAACTGCTGCCTGGGCTCGATCAATCTCGCCCAGCATCTGGGCCAGGATGGCAGCGTGGATTGGGATGGCCTGCGCCAGAGCACAGTGCTCTCGACCATCTTCCTGGACGATGTGGTGGAAGCCAATGCCTACGTTCCGGCCGTGCCGCAGCTCAAAGAAGCCGCCCACCGCGCCCGCCGCATCGGCCTGGGCATTATGGGGCTGGGCGACCTGATGTACCATGTCGGCGCGCGCTACGGCTCATCCGAAGGCCAGGAATTCGCCTCGCAAGTCATGGAATTTGTGCGCTATTTCAGCATGCAGACCTCCATTGAACTGGCCGGCGCACGCGGGGCCTTCCCCGCCATCACGGGCTCGATCTACGACCCGCAGAACCTGCGCTGGAGCCCGCCCAAACCGCTCAACCGCTATCAGGGCAACTGGAAACGCCCAACCCTGGATTGGGATGCCATCACCAGCGGCATCCAGGCGCACGGCATCCGCAACGCGGCCCAGACCACCGTGGCCCCGACCGGCACCATCGCCACCGTGGCAGGCTGTGAAGGCTACGGCTGCGAACCAGTCTTCGCGCTGGCCTATATCCGCCACGTCAACGACAACGGGGTGGATCTCAAGCTGACTTACGGCTCGCCCGCCTTTGAAAAGGCGCTCGAAAAAGCCGGGATCGACAGTCAATCACGGCAAACTATCTTTGACGAAGTCATGCAGCAGGGCACCTGCCAGAACATCCAGGCCGTCCCGCAGGAAATCCGGCGCGTGTTCGTGACCGCCGGGGATGTCAGCGCCGAAGAGCACGTCCGCATGGCGGGCGCTTTGCAGGCCTTTGTCGATAACTCAATCTCCAAAACCATCAACTTCCCCGAAGGCGCCACCGTTGAGGATGTCGAGAAGGCTTACATCCTGGCCTGGGAACTGGGCGCCAAGGGCATCACGGTCTATGTAACCGGCTCGCGCGACAAGGTTGTGCTGGAAACGCACGCCACCGCCGGGAAGAAGGTTGAACCCGTCGCGGAGAAGGTCCTGCCCGTCCCGGCCGATCAGAAGGTCATCTGGCACGATACCAAGAAGCCGCGCCCGCGCACCCTGCACGGCATGACCTACAACGTGGATACCCCCCTGGGCAAAGCCTTTGTGACCGTCAACGCCAACGGCGGCGACCAGCCCTTTGAAGTCTTTGTCAACACATCCAAGGCCGGTTCGGATACCGCCGCGGTTTCCGAAGCCATTGGGCGGTTGATCTCGTATGTACTGCGGCTGGCCTCGCCGGTCGCGCCGCTCGACCGGCTGCGCGAAGTCGTCAGCCAGTTGACCGGCATCGGCGGCGGGCGTTCGCTGGGCTTTGGCCCGCACCGCGTGCGCTCGCTCCCGGATGGGGTCGGCCAGGTGCTGGATGAATATCTGCGCGCACGCGAAGAGAAGGGTCAGGCCAGTGGGATACCCGGCGGTTCCCTGACCATGGCAACGGATGAATCGCCCGCGCTGAAAACCGACGGCAACGCCCATCTCGATTTCGCCAAACAGCTCCCGTTGATGAAGATCGGTGATCTGTGCCCGGAATGCGGCGAAGCCGCGGTGGTCAACGAAGAGGGCTGCCGCAAATGCTACGCCTGCGGCTATAGCGAGTGCTAATTACCGGGGCTTCCGAAGTTTTGCCGCGCTTTGGCGCTTCGGAGGCCCTTTTTAGGGTGGAAAGCGTACTATTCTCTATAAAAGGATTCAACTCCTGCTCATGAGAAAATCCTGCCCACAAACAGGGTCGTAAAAAGTCTGGTAATTTTCCCAAAAATCCATACAATAAACCGCAATTCGCAAGTCATCCTTCTGTACAAGAGGACCGCATGTTTTTCTATTCCATTTGTATTCTGGTTGGATCTTTTCTAATTCTTTACAGTTTTTACAAGCTTTTCTCGCTGATCTACCCGGTTTGGCGGCATGATACCGCCGGTAAAAACTGGCCCGAAACGACCGGCACGGTATCGAAATCCGGGGTGGATTTCTTTTCCAGGCCGAGAAGTAAAAAATATTACTGGGCGAGAGTGCGATATTCCTACAAAGTACAAGAGATCGAGCACACTGGCAGACTCAACATTGAGACCCTGCCCGCCACAAAAGCAAAAGCAATCCAGAATCTCGAAAAATTCTACCCTGGAACTGAAATCAGCTTGCGCTATAACCCGGAAAACCCCGACGAGTGTTTTACAAAATACGACCGGCTCAGTTTTTATAAATTAATGGACATCCTCTGGATGCCGGTCTGCGGCGTGTTGTTGATCGTCGCTGGGGCGTCGCGGTTCTGAAATGTTGGGTATGATCTGCTGCAGGCTGCGTCAATCGCCAGTTTCAAAAAATTCCAGTCTGTTTTTTAACAACTTCATAGGGGTGAAAGGGGCAGCAATGAAAATTTAAACAGGATGCAGTCTGCCGCCCCGGAACGAATATCCGCCCAAGGTCAGCGTAAGGGATTGACTGGAAATTTTTTCCAAAACAGCCAGTCGCATTGCCAGGCACAGGAGTATATGCTTTTCTATCAGTTTTCTATTTTGGTCGGCGTAAGCTTAATTATTTACAGCCTTGATCGGCTTTACCGGCTGCTTTACCCGGTTTATCGGGCTGCCACGGCCGGCAGAAACTGGCCCGAAGCAACCGCCACGGTTGCAAATATGCGGCTCAATTCATTTTCCAGGCGCAGAAAGTATTTCTGGGCCGAAGCAAAATACTTCTACCGGGTGGACGAAGTTGAGTATTTCGGCAGGCTCAAGCTTGAAACTCTGATTGGCAGGCAGGAAACCGCGCTCCAAAATACCGAGAAATTCCCCGCTGGAAAGAAACTGCTGGTGCGCTATAACCCGGAAAACCCGGCTGAATGCTATTCAAAATACGACAGGCCAGGCGCTTACGAACTGATAAGCATCCTCTGGATGCCATTCTGCGGCGCTTTCCTGGTTCTTAGTGCGGTGACACACTTATAAGGCAAATGCCAGAGCTTAAAGAGAGCGCTAAGAGTCAACCCGAGACATCCGAATTCTT
>CAIWAX010000094.1 GCA_903910795.1 uncultured Anaerolineae bacterium | reverse complement strand
ATGGACCACGCCCGGCCAGGAATCATCGCCCGCACGGGAGACCCGCCCTTACCCCCGGCGGGGACGCCTCTCTATTTTACCGCTGCGATAGATGCTGGCCGGCTGTTTACCCCTTGACGCTGGAATTTATGCGGAGTATAACCGCATGATAAAATGAACACCTTGTTAGGTGGGGCTTCTACAACCGTCCTTCGCCGCAAAGGCGGTTTTTTAATTCCCGCCTTGCGTGACCTTCTTCATTTATATACAACACGCGGAGGCCAGCATGAACAACAATTTGACCGTAAAAAACAGCTTCAAGGCCTTCTGGCAGCAATCCTGGAAGAAGATGCTGCTCTTCCTGGCGGTCTTTGGCCCGGCCACCATCACCGCCATGGCCGACAACGACGCCACAGGCGTCGCCACCTACTCCATCTCGGGCGCGCAATTGGGCTACCCGATCCTGTTCCTGCTGCTGATCATCACCCTGCTGCTGGCCATCACCCAGGAGATGGGCATGCGCCTGACCCTGGTGACGCGCCGTGGGCTGGCCGACATCATCCGCGAGAAATACGGCGTGCGCGCGGCCTTATTCATGTTCGCGGCGCTCTTCATCGCCAACATCGGCACCATCATCGCCGACCTGGCCGCCATTAAGGCCACGGCGGGCATGCTCAACCTGCCCGCCATTCCGGCCGTGATCGTCATCCTGGTGATCGCCTTCCTGGTCATTACGCGCGGCGATTACAAGGCCACCCAAACCCTGATGCTGGTGGCCTGCCTGTTCTTTTTTGTCTACATCTTCTCGGCGGTCAAATCCAGCCCGGATTGGGGCCTGGCCCTCAGCAACCTGCTCTACCCGCACGGCGTGCAGCTCACACCGGCCTACGCCTGGAGCTACCTGATCATCGGCATGGGCGTGCTGGGCACCACCATCACGCCCTGGGGCCAGTTCTTCATCAGCAGCTTTGCCTCGGATAAGAAGATCGACACGCAGCACCTGCTCTACTCCCAGGTCGAAACCTATTGGGGCGCCTTCCTGACCAACTTCTTCTCATTCTTCATGATCGTGGCCACCGCCGCCACGCTCTTCATCCACCACATCCCGCTCACCTCGGGCGAGGAGGCCGCGCAGGCCATCCAGCCCTTCGCGGGCGCGCTGGCCGGAAAATTGTTCGCGGTCGGCATTATCAACGCCGGGTTTATGGGCGTGGTGGTGGTATCGCTCTCCACGGCCTACGCCTTCGCCGAATTCTTTGGCCTGTCGGGCAGCCTGAACGATTCTTTCAAGCAGAGCAAGACCTTCTATGTGCTCTACATCCTGCAGCTTGCGATTGCCCTGCTGGTGGTGATTTTCCCCGAAGTGTCCTTTTTCCAACTGGTGGTGGCCACCCAGGTGGTCAACGCCGTGACACTGCCGCTCATTTTTTATTACCTGCTCCGGCTGACCAATGACCGGGCCCTGATGCACGAATTTGTCAACAACGCCTTCCAGAAAAACTTCGCCATGATCTGCACCGTCATCATCGTGATCGCCTCATTCTTTACAGTCGCCTCGTTGTTTATCCCGCAATAAGTAGAGACGTTGCTCGGATGCGTTAAAAATCCAGCGCAGCCGCGTTGCACGCGAAGCGCCCCGGAGGCTTTCTCCGGGGCGTCAACCTCTGCCCATACCTTACAAATTTGTTAACCCGTGTCTGTCCCTAATAATGTTAGAATATTTCCTGTTGCAATGACAATCGCGGAATGATCTCAGCCTAACGAAGCTTCTTCCAACGGGGGGAAAATACGCATGCCCGAAAAAATAGCAATCGAACTCGGCGAAATCCAGAAAACCATGCTCCTGCCGCTGTGGGGACGCGCGCAGGAAACGGCCAAAACCCACCCCGCGCTGGTAGACCGCGCCGCGCAGGAACTCGTCGCGCGCCTGGATTTTGACTTCCCCGGCCTGACGGCTGGCATCAGCCCGCTGACACAGGCCGCCTGGGTCATGCGCGCCGTGCGCGTTGACCAGGTCATCCACGACTTCTTGCAAGAATCGCCCCGCGCCGTCATCCTCAACCTGGGCTGCGGGCTGGATACCACCTTCGAGCGCGTCGATAACGGCCAGTTGACCTGGTTTGACCTGGATCTGCCGGATGTGATCGCCCTGCGCCGCCAGCTCATCCCCGAAAACCCGCGCCGCCAGCTCATCGCCAGCTCATTTCTCGACCCGCTCTGGCTGCAGGGCATTAAGGCACCCGGGCGCCTGCTGGTGGTGGCGGCTGGCGTGTTTTACTATGCCGAGCGCCGGGACGTGCGTCACTTCCTGGTGCGCCTGGCCGGGCGCTTTGCCTGCCAGGTGCTGTTTGATGTCTGTTCGCCGCTGGGTATGCGGGTGGCCAACCGGCGCGTGCTTCACAACCGCCGGCTGGGTACTGGCGCGCAACTCAAATGGGGCCTGCGCGACCCTCGCGATCTTCTGAAATGGGATCCCCGCTTCCGCCTGTTGCACACCTACTCCTATTTTGGCGCGAACGCCAGCCATTTGCCGCTCAACCTGCGGCTGGCCGGCTTGATTTCAGATGCGTTGCAAATCCAATACATGCTGCATCTGGGGCTGTGATCGTGTAGAATTTTTCTTCGAGACCTTCGGGCTTGTAAAAGTATTATTCCGTATTTTGAGAAATTTTGCCGCCAAACAAAGATGAAATCTTTCACCGCGCAGACGCGCAGAACGCTAAGAATTGCCGTTAAAAAACTTTGCGAACGAAGCCCTACCTGACTCTGCTGCAAAAAGCCTTAACCGCAGAGAACGGAGAGTTCGCTGAGCTTAATTTTTGGCGAACCCGCAGGGCAAGTGACAGCAAAATATCGACCTGAATAATGACGTTTCTTCAATAAATCTCTGCGTTCTCTGCGCGCTCCGCGGTGAAAGCCCCTTTTTGCAGTGCAGTCCTACCTGCTTTGGGTAGGGTTGCGCCTTGGCGGTAAATTGGGCTGCTTAAAAGCCTTCACTAAAATTGTTACTGGCGTAAATCTAAAAAAACCAATCTGCGGATGGTAGATCAACGAAGTGCTAAAAAAGGAAACCAACTCAATATGGCAGCCGATCAAAGCATTTACACTACTTTAACCAGAGCCGAACAGGCCTACCAATCCGGAGACCTGACCAACGCCGCCATCCTGATTGACCAGGTCTTGGAGCGCGACTTCACCAATGAGCGCGCCTGGCAGCTCCTGCACCATATTTTTGGCGAAGACAGGCCCTTCGAAGTTTTTCAACACGACTTCGCCCAGAAAAACTACCCCGAAAAACTGCATTTGCTCTCAAACCTCCCCAATTGGCTGGCGGATGTCGAGCATGGCGGTTTCAACCCTTCCGCGCCAGTATCCCCGGCCCCTGTTTCGCGGCCAACCGATCCAAACCGCTGGCAGGAATCCCCGCGATTTGAACAGATGCCCCCCAGCCAGGCGGCTTACCAATCCGCTCGCTCAGCCAGCCCCGCGCCCCAACCTGCCGGAGCAAACCATAACCTGATCTGGATCTTGTTGGGATTGTTCGGCTGCACATTTCTGGCAGTCATCCTGATCGGCGCCTACCTGCTTTTTACAAAGGGCTGGCCGCAGCTCACCGCACCAACCGCGCGCCCGCCGTTGGTGTTCCCGACCAGCGCCGCGCAGACCAACGCCGAGCCAACCTATGCCGCGCCAACCAGCATTCCAAGCACGCCGGTGGTCGTTACCGTGATCGTCACAGCCCAGGGCCCCCAATCGCAGGATGTCATTACCATCACCCCCGTGCCGCCAACTGGCATTCCCGCTACGCCGGTCGTCATTACCGTGATCGTCCCGGTGACCCAACCGCCCGAGGTCGTTACCCCCGTCACGCCCAATTCCCCGTCTAATCCGGCACTCCCCGACCCGGCCGCTTTTCTTGGCTATTACTACAACCTGTATAACACCGGCGATTACGCCACCGCCTGGACGTATTTATCGGATCGTTTCAAAAATGGCGTGACCAGCAAACAGGGCCGCCCATACGACTATACCCGTGACTTTGTGGGTTACTGGCGAACCGTGCAACGGATGGATATCCTGCAATCGACCACCGAATACGTTGACTCCCAGTCTGCCACGGTCGTACTCCGGCTGCGCGCCACCCTGCTCAACGGCACCTCCTCCACCTATTACCTGCGGCTTCACCTGATCGTCAAAACCGTTAACAGCTCCTGGTTGATCGACACGACTCAAATGTGGAGATAAAAAAGCTGTCCTCACGATGAGAGGTGCAACGCACTTTCCGATCGCGCCGGCAGCGGACCAGGCCAGGCGTCTTGAAGCTGAGCCTCACTCGCCAGCGCGAAAGTGCGTTGCACCTGTTGCGGGGCAACACCAGCCCCCCCTTCTCTAAAGGGAAGGGTTCTTTCACCCCGCACACCTGCACTTGCGTTCCGGTGCGATTTGCCGATTTGCTAAGCAAATCGCAAATCGTGTGTT
>CAIWAX010000093.1 GCA_903910795.1 uncultured Anaerolineae bacterium | reverse complement strand
TGAATATCCTGGATGCTTTTCCAGTTGGCGCGCGTCATCTGCTCGTATTTGCTGAGGTCCGGGCTGGTGCGCCAGGCCTCAAACATGGCCTCTTCATCCACCCGTTTGATCAAAAATGGGATGATGCGCTTCTGGTGGCTGAGCGCGTACTCGATTTCGCGGTGGACAAACAGCGATTCGACTGAGCTCTGGCTGACAAACAGCACGAAATTGTCGGCTCCATCGATCCCGGCGCAGATCTCCTCCCACCATTTGACGGAGTAATCGATGTCATGCAAGTCGATCCAGGCTTCACGCTTGTTTGCTCCGAGCAGTTCCAATATCTCCCGGATAAATTGGGTATCTTTGCGCGAATACGAGATGAATACGTCAGACAAGGGAATGCTCCTTTAGCGCTTTGTGAAAGCTTTCACGAAACACTTAAGGGATTATATCTTTGAATACCGCATAAGTTGAATACTGAGAACTGGCGGGATCCGTCAAGTGGAGTTACCACCGCCGCCTTCCCGGCAGGCGCAATTTCCGGCACAGCACTCGTCATCGACATCATCTTGATCTGGCAGCGCATCAAATATCCCGGCCAAAGGCTGGCAGCCAAAAAAAATTGCCAGTATCTGTAAAAGAGGCTGGCAATTTCAGGTTCATGAGCTACGGATGAGGCTCTTCAACCATAAAACACTCATTTTTCAGGATGAATGAACGCGGCGATCTCCTTTTCACCGGCCGCCAGCCGCCGCAGGGTTTTAGACTTTGACCAATAGGGGTCCCTGAAGAGACGCCCGGCCTCGCGCCCGCTGGCTTCGATCACACCCACTTGCGCGCCCAACATCAGCGCCAGGCGGTATTCGAAAGCCGAGATTTGCCCGCCGTTAATGCCAATTAATTTCACCTGCGCGGGTGAAATCCCCGCTGCAATCAGATCGATCCAGTACTGCAGCGGCTCAAGCGCGCTGAAATCCTGCCCAGGCGTGGCGCGAACTTGATCGTAATTGGGGTCCAGGCTGGCGCCGGCTGGCAGCACGCCCGGCACGTATCCGATGGCCGTGATGGTCTGCGGAGACGCGGCCCGCACATTTCCAACGAGAGCGCTGACCCCGGCGGTCGTGCCGCCTGAGATCAGCGTTCCATGAAAGCCCTGGAAACCTGCCAGCAGGGGCTGACGATATTCATCCAGGCTGGTATCAGCATGGGTGCCGCCCGCCAGGATGACCACCGGCGCGGAAATGGGCGCTGCGCTGGCCGTGGCGAAGCTCTTGATCTGTTCCAGACAGCCCTGATCCTGACACGTAAGCGCGCGGCCAAGCAGGAGCAGCCTGCGTACCCAATCGTAACCACGAATCAACTCCTGCACCACGGCCAGTTTATCCAGCAGGCGCAGCGAGGTTTCGATCATCCAGTCATTGTTGCTGAGCTGGATGGCCTGCGCATACGCGGCCAGGCTTTCGTAGGGCTGGCCCAGCAGCAGGTGGAAGATGCCCAGGTTGTAAAACACCCAGGGCATGTTCATGCCCACATCCGCCTGATCGTGTGAACGCTGGATGGCGGCGGTGAGCGAAGGCGCCATCAGATAAGCCGGGGACAGGCTGCGCTGGTGGATGATCTCATACACCAGGTAATTGCTGACCGCATACGGATCGGATGGGTCAACCTGGAAGGCCAGGCGGTAGTAATCGCGGGTCTTGTCTTCATCGAGTTTTTTCCAGGTGCCGGCCAGCGAAGCCAGGGCATCCGCGTCATGATAAGCCGGGGCGCTGGCAATCTCCAGGTATTTCTGACCCTGTTTGTAACCCGCGCCCTGCGGATCAGCGCCGTTGACCTTGCACAGCACCACGCCCAGGTCGCGCAGGATGGGCTGGTAACCGCTCTCCACATATTTTGAAAAGACACCCAGCGCTTTTTGCCAATCGCCCAATTCCATAGCCAGTTTGCCAATCCGGTGGGCCATCTCGAAGTTATCGGGGTCGCAAATCAGCACATATTCCAGGGTGCCAATTTCATCCTTCAACTGAGCCTCATTCAGATAGGTTCCGTAACTGGCCGCATAGGTGCGCAGGCCATTCTGGACGCGCGAAAAGGCCTGATCAGCTTGTTCGAGCATGCCGGCCAGCCCGGCCAGGTCGCGTTCCCATTTGGACGGAATGGCAAAGGCGCTCTTGTAGACCCGGTCATGCACAAAACCGGCCCAGCCGTGCTCCAGCACCGTACGCACCTGAATTTCGGCCTTCAGCGGGTTGGCTTCATCCGGGTAAAGCTGCTCCGGGATCGCCACCGGGACTTCGGCGGTCGGGAAGGCCCCGCGCTTGAACTGGACCACATAATGAACCGAGCGGTAGCCAAATTCGCTGGGCTTGAGGCGCTCACTGACATCCACACTGTTCTCAGAGTCAATGATGAAATTGTTTTCGATAAAGTCGCAGACTGCGTGCACCTCGGCCAGGGTCTGGGTGATAACCCGCCCGCCGCACAGGTCAGTCATGCGCATCAGCGGGTCGCTGTAGCGGCCGGCTTTCTTTTTGCGGATGGCTTTTTCGCCAAAGCTGGGGATGGCCTTGGGGCGGGTCTGGAGGATAGCCAGCGGGGAAATTTGTTTGCAGCCTTTTTCAAGCACCTGCTGCAGCACCTGGGCCATCAGTTTGTAACGCGGGTAGACCTGGCGGTAGGCTTCGATTTGTTGCTGCGGCCATTCGTGTTCGAGTTCCTGAGTGGTTGGTTCCATGCTGATTCTCCTGACTGGCGGTGTTTTTATCTATTCCCGACGGATTGATTAATCTAGCCGTTTGCCTTCATAATCGCGTAACCGGCCCGCGCCAGAATGCGCGGGATGCCGCGCACCAGGTCGCGGTCTTTCTCTTTCTCTTCCTCGGGCAGGTCACTCCACGGCAGCAGACATTGGTGCAATTTTTGGGATTCATCGGTGACTGGCGCACAGGCCCAGCCCGTACCTATCAGGGCCCGCATCCAGCGTTCGTGTTCTTCTTCGGCCAGAATCTCCAGGGGCGCACCGGGAAAATTGAAGGGCGGCTCGTTGCTGCGGGCCGGGATCATAATAAATCCCGCCACGGCCAGCTTGCCAGGGATATCGCGCACATTCAGCCGGTTGGCGGCTTTCAGATGCTCGGGCAGTTTCGCGTATGGAACGAGCGCCGGGCGGGTCTTTTTCTGATCGTCTTTTGTGGGGCCATATACGTAGCCGCGCGCTTGCATGCCCTCCCGGTAAACTTCATGGGCGGCTTCGGCCAGCGCTTCGAGCATGGGGCCTTCCAGCTCCACCTGCTGCACCAGCGCCAGAAATTTTTTCCCATCCACATGCAGGTCAAGCTGTGATTCAGAGGGCAGGCAGGAGCGCTCAAAGGCGGTCTTGTTGGTCAACTGGCTCATGGACAGGATCGACTCAATCGAACGCGCGCCGTGCTTGTATTCGCCAATCTTGAGCAGCGCGCGCAGCACACCGTGATCAATGTTGAGCAGTTCCGTGTCAGCATGGTTTTCAAAGAGCTGCGGGGTGCCGCGTTTCAGGCTGGAACGCAGCAGGATGGCCCGGCGCAAGATGAAATACGGGTCAGCGGCAGCGCCCCTGAGCGGGTTGGGGCCCAGTACATTGATGAAACCCTTCAGGCGGCTGACAAAATCCGGGCCCTTGGCAGCCTTGAAGCTCGGGTCTGTGCCCCGGTCAAACTCCGCCATGCTGGAACTGGTGCCGCCCGCGAACACGAAGATGGCACCTCCAAGCGGGTGACTGATCTGGCCTTCCTGGAAGCGGCCATCCTGCATGGGCGAGAGGAAGTAGCGCAGCCAGCCCAGCGGCGTCCCCGCCAGGCTGGTGTCGAACTCATCCCAGAAGACCAGCGGCAGCATGCCGCCCAGGGAGATATCGCGCACCTGGTGGAAGGCGGATAACAGGGCCTCGGGTGTATCAAATTGAGACAGGTTGAAGGTAATCGTTTCGATCTGACCGGGCAGCAGCGCTTTGGCCATCTCAGTTACGCCGAAAGATTTGCCCGAACCAGGCGTGCCAAAGACCGCGATCGAAAGCGGGCGCGTGAGCGGTTTTTGGCGGTAATACTCGGTCACCAGGTTGCGGATGCTGCGATAACTCTCGATTTCCTGGCGGTCAACCGTCTGGAGTTTCCCGAACTGTCCCCAGGGCACATCCCGCAAGATCAGCTCCGGCCCCTCACGCACCACACGCGCGGCGGCCTGCTCCAGGCCATCCTGGAATTTATCCTGCAGGATAGTCCAGAAACCCTCTGTCAGCGGGCGGCCAGCCTGTTCGCCAGCCTGTCCAATAAAGCGCACCGGATCCTGAACCGCGGCCACCACAAATCGTTCGGATTTCTTTGCCAGGACGGAGACGATCCGGGCCACCGGAAACAACAGCCTGGCCTGCGAGGCAGATGTGCCGCGCTCGCCGTAGCCTTCCAGGTGCAGGCTGCGCATGGCCGTCAACCCGGACTGGATGCCCTGTTGGATATCGCGCTGATCGGCCGGCAGCAGCCATTGGCGCGCCAGCCCGGCCGCCAGGCAAGAGGTGTACCCGATCATGCCGCCCGGGTAGTCCTTCTCCCACATGCGCTCGATACTTTTCGGGTCGAAGAACAGCGAACAATGGAAAGTAAGCTGATCTTCGACAGCCTTTGAGGAGAGCAGGATGGCCCCGGCTGGCCCGAAGGAGATGACGGTGTGGGCGCAGTGTGAGAGCCCGTTGATACACGGGTTGTGCACCAGCTCCCAGAAGATATCCTGAGCGGTACGCTCCCACGAGAGTTCCCGGCTGATCTGGACTTCGCTCAGGCGCAAATCATCGACCGCGGCCACCACGATCAGGCGGTCAGAGAAATGATCATGCAGGTGCTGCCAGAGCTGGCCCTGGGCCAGGGGTTTGGCCATCTTGAGCAGCACCCAGGGGCGCTCTGCGCCCGTGTTATGGAGGGCGACCGGCCAGAGTTGCGGGTGGTCGCGGAAACCCTGGTTGGCGTCATCCAGGATCAAGAGGCCCGCAGCGGAGCGATCGCCGCTGACCTTCTGCCAGTCCTGGACCTCCCGGCTGGCGGCGCGGTTCAGCCCCAGGAATTCTTCCACCCGCCAGGCGGGTTTGTCGCCGTATTTGTAGAGCGACCACATGGCATACGAGTGGTGGTAGCGGCTGTCATCCGGATGCACCCGCTCGGATGGGCGCGGCGTGCCAGCTTGCAGGATGGAGAAGGCAGGCGCGCCATCCCGCTGCAAATCCTGCGCGATGGCTTCGACCAGGTCGGCCAGCAGGGCGGCTCCGCCGCGCTGCCAGGTGGTACTGGTGGTGTCATCCGCGTTCCAGAAGGGCGCGTCGCTTTTGGAGCGGCGCGCGCGCGCCAGGTTCCAGTCCATGGTGATGTCGCCGGTGATGACGATGGTTTGGGTCGGTTGATTCATTGTGCGCCTCCGTGAATAATTTCATTATCGTTCTTTTGCCAGGCTTTGGCAATGGGGCGATGCTGAAGATAGAACTGACGAAGATACGGAAGGTGCGGGTGGATTGGGCATAGGCTACTTCAGCAGCTCCGGGGTGCAGGTGTGATCGAGGTAGCCAAAGGCCGCCAGGGAGCGGTACTCGCCCTGCACGCCGTGGTGATCTTCCAGCAGGCGCGCCAGGCCGGCTTCCTCGCTCATGCGGATGACGATCGAGATATCCGCATGCTGGGGCAGCCGCGAGTGCAGCATCATGCCGGCATGCAGCCCGAGCGAATCGTTATCCACGCTGACGTAAATCCGCTTGAAGTCCAGGCCACCCTGGGAGTTGAATAAATAAGCGCCGCGCTCAAATTCCGCCGAGTTGATCTCCATTTGCAGGGGGGTGAGAACACACTGCCGCCCCAGATCCGGGAAACGGACAGCCAGCGATTCGACCTTCTCCCAGGCGTGGCGGTCAAGGATGGTGATGTGCAGGCGCAGGCCGGGCGTGGAAAAGTTGGCCGCCCATTTTTCGGCGGCATGCAGGATGATGTTTTCGCCCATGCGCCCCAGGCCCACCAGCAAAATGCGCGGCTCCTGCCCGATGATGAGCTGCTGCTCCGCCCAGGCCGGATATTGATCCAGAAGCTGGAAGGCGGCGCGCTCATAGACGTTGAACATGATGATCCGGGCGGTTGAATGGGGCTCGCGCAGGCTGTACTGGCGCAGCAACTCCACAAGCTGCGGGTTGGCGTTGTGCATCAGGATGTTGAAAGGCGGCTGCCCCTGCGCGCTCCTGGGAGCGCGAGACGTGCGCGTGGGCCGCCTGTTGCGAGGGGGGCGGGCATGATTCAGCAGGCTCTTGGCCTGCATGGCAATATCCGCGTTGATGCCGTCATCATCGCAGACCGCGAACAGACCGCGCGCGCGCCGCAGACCGGCGCTGAGCAGCATGGCCGGCTCGGAGGCATCCCCCACCAGGGTGAAGATGCCCAGTTCCCGGCAGGCTTCGATCCAGGGGTTATCTTCATCCTGCTCGATCACCACCACTTCGTCGCCCTGTTTGCGGAAACGTTCCGCCAGCAGCATACCCTTGCGGCTGAGTCCGCAGATGATGACGTGCCCGCTCAAAATGGAAAGCCGGATGGCGCGCACCTGGTCTTTGAAGATACCGATAAAGGCCTGGATGGCGGTCAGCAGGGAGAGCAGCGGCAGGGCAAAACGGGCGATATCCAATGCCAGCGGGATGGGCTGGGCCAGAGCGCCGGAGTTCATCGAAACAAGCTGGACGGTCAGGTAGATGTCGAGGGCCAGATCATCCGCCTGGTGGTTGAGTTCGGCGTATTGGGCCCAGCCAATGTAGCCCAGGTAAAGAAAGCCGATCCACAGGATCAGGATCACGCCCCACAGCGAGAGGTCTTTGAATAGTTTTTTAAACATAGATTCCTTCGTAACTACTAAAAAAACGTCTTTGTAGTAACGGCTCACGGCCCTGCGGGTGAGCCGTTCGGTGCGATGCAAAAGAGGTCAAAAGCGACTAACCCAACAGTTTCATAGCTTGTTGTTATCCTGAAATCATCCGTGAGATTGACATTCCAATTTATCGGTATTTCTGTCGGCGGAATTGCTGTCGCCACCGGTGCTGGTGGCATGGGTGTTACTGTCAGCCTCGAAGAAATAGCGGCTGGAGTTGGCGTTCGAGAAGCGGTCGGATCAGGCTCAATCGGTAAATCGGGACAAACCGCCTGATATGGCAGTGCATCGCCAATGTATTGCTGCCATTCAGCCCGGGTGAGGTTGCGCGTTACATGTAAGCAGGCTTCGGCCATCAATTCTTCAGAGCCCCCAATCCAAAGGCGGACAGCGCCATCATCACTTCCTGAAGCCACGTATTTGCCATCCGGGCTGAAGGCCACAGAGTTCACGCTGCTTTCAAACATCTTATGGACAATTTCTTTTCCTGTGGCTGCCTCCCATACGCTAACGATTCCTTGCTTGCACGTCAAATTAGTGTTCTGTTGATAACAACCACCCGAGACCACATACTTGCCATCCGGGCTGAAGGCCACAGAATTTACGCCATCGTATGGAAGCATATTGGCTATTTCTTTTCCTGTCAACACCTCCCAGACACTAACGCGGGCAGTGTCTCGATTGCACATAATATCTTCTAATTCACAATATCCCGAGACCGCATATTTGCCATCCGGGCTGAAAGCGACAGAGTTCACCACGATAGCGTTGCTTCGATATTCTACTTTGGTAATTTCTTTTTCTGTGGCTACCTCCCACACGTGGACAGCATCCCAACCATCGCCCGAGACCACATACTTACCATCCGGGCTAAAGGCGACAGAGAAAACAGTAGATTCATGTATCAGGTGTGCAATTTCCTTGCCTGTGGTTGCTTCCCATATTCGGGCAGAGCCTTGAGTGCATGGGCTTGTTGAATGAGAGTCCCCGTCACATCCTCCAGAGACCACATACTTTCCGTCAGGGCTAAAGGCGACAGAGTAAGCAGCGCTAAAATACGTCATGCGGGCAATTTCTTTGCCTGTTGAGATTTCCCATACACGGGCCATCCCCCCCTGGTCGCATTTAGATCTTTGTTTGCAGCCACTCCCCGAAACCACATATTTTCCATCGGGACTGAAGGCAACAGAGTACACTGCGCCATCATCCGTCGAGCGAGCGACTTCCTTGCCAGTTGACGATTCCCAGACGCGGGAGGTACCATCTGCGCTTCCTGAAGCCACATATTTACCATCCGGGCTGAAAGCAACAGAGTAGACAGCCCCGTCATGCGTCATACGGGTGATTTCCTTACTTACGGAGGCCTCCCATACGAGAACGACACCATCAGAACTTCCCGAAACAACATCCTTACCATCCGGGCTGAAGGCGACATGTACGACAACGTCAGCATGCATCATGCGGGAGATTTCTTTGCCTGTGGCGGCTTCCCAGGCGCGTGCGGTAAAATCATCACTTCCCGAAACAACATATTTACCATCCGGGCTGAAGGCAACAGAGTTCACATTGCCGTCATGTATCATGCGGGCAATTTCTTTGCCTGTGCGCGCTTCCCACACGCGGGCGGTACCATCAAAGCTGCCCGAAACTACATACTTACCATCCGGGCTGAAGGCCACAGACCATACCCCGCCATCATGTGTCATGCGGGCAACCTCTTGCCCTGTGAGTGCTTCCCATACCCGCGCGGTATTATCAATACTCCCTGAAACCACATATTTACCGTCAGGGCTGATGGCGACAGCTTCGACGCCCTGCGCTACGCCCATCAGGGGATCAATAGAATGCGTCATACGGGCAATTTCTTTGCCTGTGGCGGCTTCCCATACGCGGGCCGTACCATCAAAGCTGCCCGAAACTACATATTTTCCATCAGGGCTGAAGCTGACAAAAACCATAGTATTGGCAGATTTCATGCCGGAGATTTCATTGCCGGTCAGTGCTTCCCACACGCGGGCGGTACCATCTTCACTTCCTGATACCACAAATTTACCGTCAGGGCTGAAGGCTACAGACCATACCTCACTATCATGCACGGTGTGGGCAATTTCTTTGCCGATGGAAACATCCCATACGCGAGCGGAGCCTTGAAGACAGTTAAAATTAGAGTCTACGCGATCACAACCTCCCAGAACTGCATACTTACCATCCGGGCTAAAGGCGACAGATTTTATCTCACCATCATACGTCAGTCGAACGGTTTCCATGCCTGTGGCGGCTTCCCACACGCGAGCGGTCTTGTCCCGACTTCCCGAAACCACATACCTACCATCCGGGCTGAAGGCGATAGAGGTCAAAATATCAGCATGCTTCATGCGGGCAATTGGATGCGCCAGCGTATTATCCTGCAAGATTTGCGCGGCTTCGACCGATGGAAGCATGTGCATCGATTGGATTGCTAACAATACAGCCGTCATTTCTTTCGAATTTCCACTTGCAAATAATGATTTTGCCTGTACTGCCAGTAGGCGCGACAGGGCAATCTGTGCCTGCGCCACTGCTTTGGTGCTGGCCGCCTCGGCGGTTGAACGTTGGTTGATGGCATTGACCTCGGCGGTGGCGCGGTTGTTCGATTCGGTCACGGCCTGATTTCGCTGCCCCCAGGCTACCATTCCGAGCACAATAGCCACCACCAACCCGATGCCCACGGCCCAGATCACCCAGCGCTGCCGCTGGCGGGCTTTCTGCTCGAACCTCACTTTTTCCTGCTCGAGCCTCAATTGCTCCTGCTGTTGCAGTGCCTCCTGCTGCTGGCGCAGAGTCTCATCCTTCCGGCTGGCAGTCACGTATTCCAATTGCAGGTCTGTAGGTTGGGGATCCTTCCCGCTGGCCCGTAATAATTGCTGTTCATTTTTTCCCAGCGCCGCTCCGCGTGCCAGGTAGCTCGGATTGGAAAGGTTGTTTTTCCATTCCAGGGCCTCCACCTGCAACTGGGTATGAAATTTAACCCATTCCCAATCCGTGTGGATGGCTGTGCCCAACTTCCCGAGGGCTTCCTCAAAGTGAGGCGGCAGTGGCAATGCCATCTCTTGATCTTCTGGTTTATCTGATTGCACCGCCGGGTTTTTCTCAAGTCGAAAGATCCGGTCCCTTTCAAAGATAATCCAGTTGATTTGCGGCAGTTCTGGCGCGAATTCCTTGATCACATCCGGCTTCAGGTTATCCACCAGGATCGGGATGATCCGTTTGTGATTTTTCAGCGCGTAGTTGATTTCATCCTTGCAAACGGGAGAACCGATTGAATTTTTACTGATGATGAACAGGAATACATTCGCGTTTTCAATCGCCTGGCAGATTTCATCCCACCACTTTTGCCCAATCGGAATGCGCTCCCAGTCAATCCAGATGTCAATTTTGCTTTGCAGAAGAGACTCGCGGATCAACCTGGCGAAGGCGATATCTTTACGGGAATAAGAAATAAAAACATCTGACATGGCTCACATCCATTTGTTCATCAATCAGGAATTTGCCTGTGTCTGCAATGCGTTGCGCTCAGCCTTCAAATCGCTGAAGGTGGCGCTGACGAAGGGGCGAGTAGGTTGGGGCATGAATGCTCCTCGAACAAATCTATTCAGAAAACTAACTACCTGACAGTTTCATTCATAAGGTCATCAGCCCGACTGGGGCTGAAACCCCGGCTCATGCCATAAAAGCCCTTCGGGCTGGTTAACGAGTCGGCTCGCGTTCTTTGCGCCCTGTGGGTTAGCCCGCCGGAACTTAATATTCAGCAACTATACCTGCGTCAAGCAAAACTGGCATGAAAGTAGGTCAAAATACCCTTGACACAGTGTCAAAAGTCTTAACTTGTGGCTGATGTCATAAGGGGTTGAGCAGCCCCGAATGCTTCTTGATGGGCACACGCCGCCTACTCAACTAACATTATCAGAAAATGCCAGACGATAGGATTCCCTGCCAAGCTCGAACATCTCATCCACCGGGAAAAAGTCGTACTCCTTCCAACGCGCCGCAATTGAGCGGGTGAGGGCCGTGCCGGTCTTCATCCCATCCTTCCACAGGTCGATCTTCAAGCCTGTCAACTCACGCAAGTAGCACTCATCTCCGAAATTCACTTCCTGATTGGTAACCACTGCGTAGCTTTTGTGGGCAAATTTTTCCAGCGGCCGGGCCAGGGTCAAGCCCAGGTCGGCCAGGGCGGGTGCGATGCGGCCGCGCTCCTGCTCTTCCGGTTCCTCCAGACTGCACTGTTCCCGGACCTTGCAAACCTGTGACCAGCGCATCTGCCAGGCGTTTGGCTCGGAGACAAATTCACCGCGCTTATGGAAGCCCAGGCCCAGCTCGGCCCGCACAACGCAGTTTAAGTATGAAATGACGGAATGCCCGCGACTATGGGCGAACTCGCGCAGCTCTTCGCAGCGTGAAGCCGGGCCGCCCGCTGAAGCCATTTCAGGGATGTTCTTGGTGATCAAATCGCGCACCCAAACCTTACTGCCCGGCGGGATACTTCGCAATATTTCCCTGGCTTCATCGTAATTATCCGCGCACACCGGGCCGACGGTGTAGAACATATTCGTGGCGACCCCCTCGAACGAGGCCAGGATCGGAAATGGATCGATCTGATACTCCAATAGCTGGCTGCGCGGCGTCAGGGTCAGCTCGACCAGCAGGTTGGGATTGGCCTGCATGTAAAATGGCCGGTGTTCACGGGTCAGCCGGCCACGGCGCATGAAGACGATGGGCTGGTCGGACGGCATCAGGTTGTAGAGCTGCTGTATCTCGTCTTCTTCCAAACTCGTGTCGGTGTCGTGACCAAACTTGAGCGTGACGCGGGCGCGCGTCAGTGCTTTGACCTTTTTCAACAAACCGGCTGCCTGCTCAACCCGCAAAGGGTTGCGGTAAACTTTTTTGGTTTCCAGCAGGCGCTGCCAGTCCGTGTTACGCCGGTTCAGGCAGAACTTACAGCATTAGCATCCCAGCACGAAGTCGCAGGTGACGAATCCATTCACAACTTTGATCGGGAAGAACATGCTGTAACGCTGGATGTCATCGTACAGTTGAATAACAGATTCAGCCATTGCTTGCCTCCAGGATGCCTTCGTAAGGAAGGCGTTTCTCCAGATAATCAGTGCATAAGTCAACCGGATCAATCCCGGAAATTTGCGCCGCCTGCCGGATGTCGCCCAGCGTCATTGACTCGCTGGGGGACTGCCTCCAAATTTGCCAGAGGGCGTCACCCGCCCAGGCCCCCCCACGTTCCAGGAACATCTGGAGGAAATGCGTCTGTTCGTCCAGCGCGGCTGAAATTTCCACCAGACCTCGATAGCGAAGCTCGACCAGCGATTTCAATTCCGAAATCCGCGCCATGTAGTCATGGTAAGGTGGGAAGGCCGCTTTTTGCAAGCGGGTGCCGATTGCCGGAATAAATGGCATACAGTCCAATATAACAAATGGTTTCCCATCCGGTTTTTTCAATCCGGCCTGCGACATGCGCCTGGCAATCGTCATCCCCAGTTCTGCCAGGTAACGGAGATCTTCAGTCTGTTCACCGTCAAAGCCACCCGGTAGGAAACCCAATAAACCGGGGCGCATAGGCGGCGCGGCAAGGATCACGTACAACTGGATGCGGTTGATGCCGGCAGAGATGCAAGCTGAGACAGCCTGCTCGATGGTCTCTTCCCGCAGGCTCTTCTGAAACACGAACTGCCGGATGCGCGGGCTGGCTTCGAGGGCGATCACCACCTTGCCGGTCTTTTGCGCGGTCAGCCGCAGGTATTCGGGGGTAAATCTTTCCGGCCGGTCAGACATGCTCTTGACCGCCAGCCCCTGCCCCTGGATGTACTCGACGACATTATGAATGGTCTGTCCGTCGGAAAAATAATTGGAGGCACTGGCTGCAATGGGGACAATGGTATGCGCGCCAGCCAGTTTCAACCGGTGGATGTGCGCCCACACCTGGGCGATGGGTTTGATCCGGTACGGCCCCCCGACCAGGCTGTTGTTGCAAAAAGCGCAGTCATGGGCGCAGCCCCGCGATAAAACCAGCGCGCCGACGCCATTCTGCAGGTAGGAACTTCCGGCAGGATAGACCGGGTCCGCGAAATGGATGGTCGCTCTTTTTACCGGGCGGTTGGTATAACCCGGGACGTAGACCCCATCCAAATTCGCAATTTGAGCCAGGAGCCGGGCCCGATCATGCGGAATGGCTTCGAGGAGTGCGGCCATTTGGAGCAGCACGTCTTCGCCATCGCCAACGACCATCACATCGTAGAAGTGCGAGAGCGGCAACGGGTTTGGCCAGACGTGCCCACCCAAAACGATGAGCGGGAAACTCCCATCGCGCTGTTCGCGCCGGGCTGGCACCCCGGCTGAATTCAGGAGCGAGAAAAAGGCTGGCGACTGCAGATAGTTCATCATGTTGATGCCCCACAGGGCCGCATCTTTGACCAGAGTTTGTTTTTGCCCGCGCAGTCCAAGCGTCGCAAGCGGCAGGTTGCTCGCCTGCATCTCTCTTTGATGCGCCTCGTCGGGTAAAAAGGCATAATCGGTTTGATCAACCCCCTTCTGCCGCAGGTAAGTCTCCAGCACATCCAGGCTCATCGGGAATTCGATCCCGTCTTTCCGGCCACGGATTTCCGCACTGACCAAATCCGAAAAAACGATTTTGGGGTGTTTGTAATTTGATCTATTCTGGAAAATTGGGCCGATAAACGACAGCGAGGCAGGGTTTGTCACAATCTTCAGGCCTTTGAGTAATTGAAAGAAGTGGGCCCAGGCGCTGGAAGTGCAGGAGTGAGCCACTTTAATTTTCCTGTTAGTGAAGAAAGCCTTTCATCATGCGGTGCGCGCCAGGGGCCAATCCATGGCGAGGGTGATGATCGATCTTCTCGATAATTTGTTCAAACTCGTCCGCCGGGATTTCATAAGGCAGAGGCTGCCAGCCGCAGCGGTCACCCAGCAGCACGATAAAATTGGGGCGTGGGGAGGTTTTCTGGCAGCGCGCGATCTCAGCCAGGCAGATCTTCATGGTCTGCTGGTCGAGGGCGGCTTCTTCCGAGACACCCCAGCGCAGGTCGATGGCCTGGAAGCGGCAGCCGTGACTGGTGGCCAGCTCGCGCAAGCGCGGGAAGACTTTTTCCTGCAGGGCGTTGCGCTCAGCCTTCAGGTCGCTAAAGGTGGAACTGACAAAGATGCGCAAGGTGCGAGGGGATTGGGGCATACAGGTATACTGGTAAAACCTGTGTACCTGTCTCCTTACTTATACTGCCCTGTTACCCAGGTTTGCTGGCCGTCAGTCGCCAGGTCGATCCAGCCGTAGCGGTCGGTGCGCAGCAGGTTGCCATTTTCATAGGAAGCCGCCAGGGCGGGGTCGGGCAGACCATTGGGGTCGCCAGCCGAAACGCTCAGGATGGTCATGTCGGGGTGCAGGTTTGCCAGCCAATCAGGCGGGTTGGATGGGGCGTAACCGCTTTCGGAAAGCAGCAGCGCGCTGACCGGCCCCAGGCCAACTCCATTGTCCAATTGCGCGAAGCTGTCATCGTTAACACCCACCGGCAGGACGGCTTTGAAAGCGCCCATCTCGATCGAAACCACCGCCCCACGCGTCGAAGCAGCCAGAATGCGCATCGTCGCCCCGCTGCCCAGGTCATAGGCGTCATTTATTCTGGCTTTGGCGACCGGAATGTGACTATCGGTCAGCCAGGTTTTCAACTGCAAAGCCGAGAAGGAGGCCTGGGCATTGCCAGCCCAAATCACGGATTGCGGCCGGTATTGCAGCAGGGTGCGCGGCAAAGCAGCCAACTGGTTTTCCTGGGTGGACGCCACCACCAGGCTGTCGAGGCTGCGCGTGAAAGGCGGCAGCCGCCTGCCAAGCTGATCGGCCAGCCCGGACGGGCTCGCGCCGCCGTTGATCAAGATATGCTTGCCGCTGGGGGTTGTGACCAGGATGCCATCCGCCGAACCGACATCCAGAAAAAGCACATGCAGGCGGCCATCGGGCAGGTTGAACAGGCTGCGCCAGGTCAGCACCGTCAGGATGGTCAGGGCGGTAAAAACCACGCCCGGCCCGAGTGCGCCTTTGAAACGCGGCCAGGTAAAGGTCAGGCCGATCAGGATGAGGTAGAACGCCAGGGCGGCCAGCAGGCTGAACTCGCCCAGCGCCACGGCGCCATAGGGGATGCGCGCGAAGAGTTCCACCATGCGGATGGTGTAGGCGGCGAAAGGCCAGGCCAGCCATGCCACCACTTTCCCGAGCGGCTGGTAGATGTGGCTCAGGCTGACCGCCAACCCGCTCAGAATCATCAGCGCCGGCTGGGCTGGCAGCACCAGCGGGTTGGTAATAAAGGCCACCAGCGAGAACTTTCCAAAATAATAGAAGCTGATCGGCAGGGTGGTAATCTGGGCCGCGAAGGTCAGCAGGAAGTAATCTGAAAAGGGGGCGATATATTTTTTGACTTGAGCGGGCGGCAGGATGCGCTGCAATTGGGCGCTGGCGAAATCACCGAGCGGCCCTGCATAAAAAACCAGCCCCAGGGTGGCAGCGAAGGACAGTTGGAAACCCACATCCCAGAGCACGCGCGGGTCGACGAGCGCCATGACCGCCGCTGCGGCGGCCAGCGAGGTCAGCGCCAGGTTGCGCCGCCCAAGCATGACCGCGAAGACCGAAAGCGTGCCCATGATGGCGGCCCGCACCACCGAGGGGCTGGCGCCCACCAGGATGGTGTAAAACAAGATGCCCAGGATAGCCAGAAGCCCGCCCCAGTTCTTGCCAAACAGCCGCCCAAACAGCAGCACCAGCACAGCCGCCACGATGGCAATGTTGAAGCCCGAGATAGCGATGATGTGCGAGGTGCCGGTATCCTGGAAAGCCTTGACCACATCCTGCGGGATGCCATTGTCCGAGCCGAGCAGGATGCCCGCGATCAACGAGGCTTCCGGGTCGGGGAACAGGTTGTAAACCCCTTTGACCAGGCTGTTGCGGGCCTGGATGATCAGGGTCTGGAACCGGCCAGCATGTTTGCCAGGCAGGATGGTCAGATCAGAAGTCGTCAGAATGGAAAGGACGCCCTGGCGGGCCAGATAGTCACGATAAGAGAAATCTTCGCTCTGCCGGGGAGTCCTGATAAATCCGTGTACCCGGATGGTATCGCCATACGAGGCCGGGTAGGGGCTATCCAGGACGACCAACAGTGCGCCCTGAGCGGGGATATCACCATCACCGGCATCCACCTGCGTGACCGTCAGGCGCAGGTGGGTGGATGTATCCCGCACATCCGGCTCCTCGGCCAACACACCGGTCACATACACTTTCTGTTCCTGGTCGTTGTACTGCGCGATCGAGGTTTTGGAGAGCGGGGTCTGTGTCGACTGGTAACGCGCCGCGCCCAGGCAGAAGAAGACCGGCACCAGCAGCACCATCAGGCGCAGGTTGGGACGCAGGCGGCGCAGCATCAGGGCCGCGGCCAGCGCAACCAGCGCCGCGCCGACCCAGCTCGAGAAGGGCAGGCTCCACAGGCTGGACAGGACGATGCCCCCCAGCAGTGCGCCCGCGAACCAAACCAGCGGCGAGGCGGTGATCTGTTCAAGAATGGATGATTTCACAAAGTGATTTTACTTCAAAATAGGGCCGCACGTCCCAGTCTCTGCTCACATTCTGGCGGGAGCCCAGGGCACAGCGGGCTTCGCTGATCACGCCAATGATCTTGGGGCAGACCGTACACAGATGAGCCAATGCCTGGGCCTCCAAATTAAAAGGAAGCAAATCTCAATCCATCACAAGCATTTCCAGGCCGGTAAACGGAGCCAGGGTGAGGGTGGCTGCCCAGTCGGCCGCCTCACCAACTACATCCATATTGAGATCGAGAAGCAGGCAGCGCAGCGCAGAGCGCCCTTCAAGCTTGCCATCGGCTACATATACACGGGTCATGTACTCATGTTAATACAAACACTCCCCGTCTGTATCCTGCGATTGGGGAGTGTTCTTCTCCGCCACATGGGGGAGAATTCCTGTATATGGTAAGGCGGGTATCTCTACAGAGCTACGTTTTTAACCTTTTTTTGATTTTTACGATGGGTTCCAACGGGGCCACGCTTTTTTCCGATTCGATTCCAATCTGCGCCAGGCGAATACCGATTTCCTTTTTGGCCTGGTCACTGGTATAGCCATACTTTACCCGCAGCAAGGTGGCATATTTATCAAACTTCACTTCCACCTTATCCACTTTGAGGAGGTCGTATTCGCTGAGCAGGCTCCACCATTCAGTAGAGCGGGTTCTGATTTGCTTCCAATTATTCTCAAACATAGTTTTATTCATGCAGAAATGCTCCTGATGTTCGGATAAATTACCCGGGGTTACCAATCAAAATATAATCCCTCTTCTCATCATACCCTAAATACTCCCCAAATGGCACTCGCCATCTGGGGAGTATTTAACTTTCCGGATGACATAAGCGTCTGTAAAAGAATGACGCCGCATTTTTGATTCGCCCAGCTCAGGTGAGTTCCATAAGGGAATGGGTTAGAATTATGGCGCGCTTTTATGATCCGCGAGAAAACTTAAAACGGGATATTAAAGACAGCCTGTCTTTCTTATAAAAATTACATACTTGGGCTTTAAGGAAGGTGTAAACTAGGTTATCTGGAATTCGTGAGGGAGAAAAGGAAATGTTAGCCGCAAAACGTTTTATGAAGGAAGGCTGGCCCTGGGCTTTCCTGGTTTTTCTGGGGACGATCCTGCGCCTCAGACAGTATTTTTTCAACCGGGCGCTGTGGGCGGATGAAGCCGCCCTGGCACTGAACATCGTTCATCGTTCCCTGGGGGATTTGATCCAGCCACTGGACTATGGACAGGCTTCGCCGCTGGGTTTTCTGTTCGGTGTCAAAATATTCGCCAGCCTGTTTGGAAATTACGATTATGTCCTGCGCCTGTTCCCGCTCTTCATGGGGCTGCTGGCGCTTTTCCTGATGGGCGTACTG
>CAIWAX010000092.1 GCA_903910795.1 uncultured Anaerolineae bacterium | reverse complement strand
TATCAGTGGGGCGGGTTTTGGTTTTTATTATAGCGAAAAGCCGCTCATTACATCCGCAATGGCATCCAGCACATCCCCGGCCATGACCGAGGCATCACTGCCAACTTTTTCAGCCGCGTAGAGACCAGCCTGGGCATGAATCCAGGCCCCAGCCACAGCGGCCTCATACGCACCAACGCCCTGGGCACGTAACCCGGTTATGATGCCGGCCAGCACATCGCCCGTACCAGCTCGCGCCAGGGCAGGTGTAGCAACAGGGATCAGCGACGCCCGGCCATCCGGAGCAGCGATAATTGTAAAAGCGCCCTTCAAGACTATCACATGGCCCCATTCAGCAGCGTATTTCACTGCAATGGCAAGACGATCAGCCTGAATAACTTCTTTCTCTAACCCTGTTAGAGCTGCCATCTCGCCAGGGTGAGGGGTCAGAACAGCAAGCGCGGGAAGCAATTGGTGCCAATTTTTTATTTTTGCCAGCAGACGTAATCCATCGGCATCCACCACCATCATTGGAAGGCTGGCGCTTGCTTCAACCTGCTTTTCGGATTCCATCTGGGTAAAACCAATCCGACCAGATGGTTTGCCAGAAACCATTTTTCGGTCAAGTAAATTCTCTATAAAATTCCTAGTAGTTTCTTCAGTCCCAAGACCCGGTCCGACCAATAGCGCAGTGGCACGGCTAAGATTTTTCATCAGCACTTCTGAGGCATTCTCAGAGATCACGCCCATTTCCTGCGGCAGGATGATCCAGGTCGCCTCGGGAAACTGGCCTGCGATTGCCAGTTGCACCTGCCCTGGAACTGCCAATTGAACAAGACCAGCACCGATACGGTAGGCAGCCTTACCAGCCAGTAAAGGCGCGCCAACATAATTAATACTCCCGGCAGTAACCAAGGCCGTTCCATAAGTTCCTTTGTGCGAATCAGCCGGGCGCAGGGGCAAAACATCCTCAACGTATTCATTATCCGCCACAAAGCGGTTGATATTTTTCCAGGTGGGCCATTCGTCATTCAAGCCTATCTCAACTACACGCAGTTCGCCAACCAGATCGTATGCTGGAAATTTCAACAAACCTGTCTTTACCGCAGCCATGCAAACTGTCAAACTGGCTGGGATGGCCTCTTCAGCCGATTCGCCTGTATCACAATTAACACCGGACGGACAATCCACCGCAACAACATAAGGCGGCCAGGAACGCTCGGCAATGGTTTTGTTGACTGCGTCCATAACAGCGGCGACATCCTCGCGCAAAGGCGATTGAAATCCAGTACCCAGGATTCCATCAACCACCACATCGGCGCTGTTAACAAACGCAGAAAGCTGTTCAAATTGCGGATCACCCTCGGCAAAAATCACTTCTCCGCCCTGCTTTCTCAGCTCATCCACCAGGCCGTCGGCTGTGGATTGACGGCGAATCAGATACGCCCGAGAACTCCAGCCATCACTAGCCAGTTGGGCCAGCGCAACAAGCGTATCACCACCATTATTACCAGTACCAACCAGACCCAATACCTTCTGCTTTTCATTTTCCGAATAGGCAAGCTGTTCGATTTCATTAGCCAGCCCCCATCCAGCATTTCCCATCATTTTTTCGTAGGAGAGACCGTTTTTATCCGCTTCCGCCTCGACAGCGCGCATTTCAGATACAGTTACTAATTTCATCAGATTTCCTCATGGGATTTTCAAGAATAATTCATCCATTCTAACCCAACCAAGCAAAAGAGCGCAGCATGGCTGCGCCCTTTACTATAAAACTCATACATTACCCTATTAAAAGACCCGCCCTGCCGTCGCACGTGGGCTGCCGCAGGGGGTGTGGCTCTTCGCGTGTGTCACGAGCAGGGAAGGAAATTACAAAAATAATAGGGGCGCTTCCGCCCCTCAGCTTCTCTATTATATACCATGAATGCTCGTTTGCCAACCACCTAAATCACATTTTAATCTAATACTAAGCTAAGTTCTTCTAGTTTTTGACGAGTTGGTTTTCCAGTTTCTGGATCCCAACCGCGAGCCTGGTAATAACTCGCCATCATTTCATCAAAAGGGATCACAAAACCTGCTGCCCCACCCTCAGCATAAGCTTGCAGAAGCGGTTTCGGTAGTCTGTCATTGGCGCGAGTTAATCCAAGATTAATATTGATAAGACGCTTCAGGTTCCAGGCACGCTCTCCACATTTCAACATATCATCAAGCGTCCAATCATATCCACAAACGGCATTGATCAGGTTTAGCATGGTTTCAGGAGGCACATTTGCAAACATACATAATACAAGTGAATTATTCACCGTACGGAAATCCTGATGGCGGGCAACATTAGCAGCCTTTTCGGCGCCAGCCTGTCGGTCAAAATATTCAAGACCCAGGCTGGCATCCACCTGACCAATTTCAACGAGAAAATAATCGGATTGGTTGTGGCAGGCACCGCGAGGGGAAGTAGCGTATACAATCGCCATGCCCGATGCTCCACGCGGGTCGTGGTATGCCAGTTCCAGCCCGTTAACTTGTACAGCTTCATCTGGCGCGCCAAACACCTCCGCCAGCTTCCTGGCACCCATCGCCAGATATTTACCGAAACCATCCCGCTTAACGGCCAGGTGAATGCAAGCCTCGGCAGCTTCAGCATTCCCCCAGGTCATTGCAAGCTGGCCGGTATCTTCTTTTGTGATTAACCCAAGTTCATAAAGCCTGAAGACCAGGCCGATCGTTCCGCTCATTGAGATGACATCCATGCCATAACGATCACACAACTCACCAAGACGAGTTGCAATGACAGGATCCGTCAAACCCAGATTTGGTCCAAAACCCACCAGTGTCTCGTATTCCGGCCCCTTGCGTTTTTGGCCGTCTTCCAGTTTAACAACCCGGCCGCAGGCAATCACACAGGCGTGGCAGGCGCTTTTTCCCACCAAAATAGTTTCAGCAACACTGGCACCGGAAATATTATCAGCCCCATCCAGGACACCAGCGCTGAAATATTTCTTGGGCTGCTCACCCAGATAATTAAAATAATCGGAAGCGCCCGCCGAACCAAGCGAGCTGAGCACACCTGTCATCGCATCATTTTTCAAGGCACGGTTTGCTTCTGAACGCAGCAACCCGTAAGCCTTGAAATCAAAAACCGGAATGCTGCCAGTTCCTTTAACAGCAAGTGCCTTCAAGTTTTTGCTGCCCATAACCGCGCCTAAACCCGTTCGCCCAGCTACCCGCCCGTGATCACATAACAGCAAAGCATAGGGAAGCATAACTTCACCTGCTACCCCAATTCCAAGTACTTTTGTTCCATTTATGCCAGTTTCTTTTTTGAGGGTATTTTGTATTTCGTAAGTATCCTGCCCCCACATCATTGAGGCATCCCGGATCTCTACCTGCCGGTCACAAATCCAGATGTAAACCGGCTGGACAGCCTTTCCAACAATCCAGACGCCATCAAAGCCAGCCATGCGCAATTCCGGCCCCCAAAAACCGCCACAATTTGATTCGGCCCATAAGCCAGTCAAAGGCGACTTCCCACACACAACAAAACGGCCAACTGTTGGGCCGGCCGTTCCAGAAAGCGGGCCATTGAGGATGAGCAGCGGTGACTCGGGTGAAAGCGGATCCAAGTCCCGGGTCAGAGATTTGAGTAAAATCCGCGCACCCAAAGAGGCGCCCCCCAGGTATTCGCGTTCCCATTCAACTGGCACACTGTACGATCCTATTTTTTGGGTAGTGAGATCGATGGTGAGGATTGGCTGCATCCCAAAATTATACCCCGCCTTCACGCAATCATCAGGCGATCAATAGCAGTGGTCAATTCATTCAGATTGCTCACCCGCAAAACAGAATCACATAAGGCGGCGTAGGCTGGCATATCGCTGTCCCCGGTTCCCCACAATTCGGGAGCTTCTGGACTGAGCCAGAGTGTGCGCGAGGCACGGCGGGAAATATCTCGAAACAGGTCGATGCGCGGATCGTTATAATTATTCCTGCCATCGCCCACTACAATCAAAGTTGATTGGCCATTCACCGTATCAAGATAGTCATCACAGAAATTGTTCAACGACCAACCTAGATCAGTATTATAAGAACCGGCGGGCATACGGCGCAAAATGGAGGCAATTGCCGCATTTCCATCCTTTCCATTAAAATCTTCAGAAATATATTCAAGGTGATTGATGAAGGCAAACGCGTAGGTTTTACGTACCTGTCCCTGCAACGCAAAAATAAAGCTGAGCATGAGTTCAGAACAAAACCGCATGGATGTGCTGACATCGCACAAAACGATAATGCGCGGCTTTTTTACCTTAGAGCGATGGCGCAATTCCAGGGGTATGCCATGGTGTTTTAAGTTGGCCCGAATGGTGGCTTTTGCATCCAAATTTCCAGATTTAGCACGCTTCTGTCGAAGAGCAATACGGGTCCGCAGGGCGGCGGCCAGGCGTTTCACTTCATGCATCAACAGGCGCTTTTCTTCTTCTGTCAGGTTCTGAAATGATCTGTTCATCAAATTATCAACCCGATCAAAAGGAGTGCGCTGGCTGAGATTTTCAGCAATGCGCTGGCCCGCGAAATTTTCCAACTGTTTCTGCAGAGCCTGCATTCTTTCCTGTAATTGACCGCGCAACTGTTGCAGACGTTTGCCATCCATCCCCATCTCACGGAGTTGATCCATCAGTTGTTTCAACGCCTCACGCACCTCGGGGAAAGCCAGGGCACGTTCCATACGTTGGGCCATCCATTTCTGATAATTGAGATCGTCGATGTTGTTCAATCCCACCATGCGGGCCAATTGTTCAAGCTGCTCCTTACTCAGAGGCTCCCCGGACATCAGTTGTGCCAGGTTTTGACGCAATTTCTCCGATAAGTTCTTCAGAGCAGCCGCCAACAAGCGAGCTTCGTCAGGGGTCAAATCATCAGATAGATTGCCGTTATTGATTGGAGGCTGCCCTGAGCCAAAAAAAAGTGGAAACAATTTATCAAAAATGGGCAAATCACTGGCATTCTTAATCAGTGTTGTACGCAAAGAGAGGCGAAAATCCTCGCGATTGATAATGCCCATTATATCCACAGCCGAAAAAGCCTCGGCGCTTTCTGCCAGACTGACCCGTACACCGCTGGCGCGCAAGGCGCTGATTAACTGTAAAATCCGTCCTTCCATGTGATTTCCTTAAAAAGAATATCAGAGTTCAAAACTGACTGTCACTAATTCCCAGAAAATTTTCGGTAAGAGTCGGGGTTTTGTCTGGGTGGCGGCGGCGCCATAAGAAGACGTTTCGTTTTTTGCAGGTCAGACTCATGTTTCAGCAGAATGGATAGTGTATCCTGTAGGATGTTGTTCTCGAGGTTATGCGCATTTAAAGCCACGAGAGCATTGGCCCAATCCAAAGTCTCACTGATGGATGGCGATTTACGCAAATCTGCACCACGCAACCGCTGAACAAATTCCACTGCCTGGCGTGCAAGTTTTGGATTGAGGTCGGGCACTTTCAAGCGCACCACCGCCAGTTCTGCTTCAAGATCGGGATAATCAATGAATAGATACAAGCAACGGCGTTTGAGGGCTTCGGATAATTCGCGCATGTTGTTGGAGGTCAGGATCACAATCGGCTTGTGTTTGGCCGAGAGGGTTCCCAGCTCGGGGATGGAAACCTGAAAGTCGCTCAACACTTCGAGTAAGAAGGCTTCAAACTCCGCATCCGCGCGATCAATTTCATCAATCAACAAAACAACCGGTTTGTCTGACAGAATAGCCTTTAAGAGCGGTCGTTGTAATAGAAAACGTGAGGAGAAGAAAACGTCTTCCTCAGCAGCCAGCTTATCCGCGGCTTCTGAGAGAGACTCAGCTTTGCCAAGAGTGTCGTTCAATTTATCCCGTAAAAGCTGTGTATACAGCAGTTGTTTCGAGTACTCCCACTCGTAAAGAGCCTTGGATTCATCCAGACCTTCATAACATTGCAAACGAATAAGTTCTCTACCTGTGGCTCCGGCAATCGCTTTGGCGAGCTCGGTCTTGCCCACCCCGGCCGGGCCCTCGCACAGCAAAGGTTTATTCAGCTTGTTGGCCAGGTAAACAATGGTTGAAATTTCATCGCTGGAAATGTAATTCTGTTTTAAAAGCCCGGACTTGACAGTTTCAGTAGATTCAAATGTATTTTTCATGGGCACCTTTTTAATTAGGATAAGTATACTCCGATACGTTTTTGCGAGGTATTAATCCTGGATAAGAAAAACCGCGGCGGTTCGTACCGTCGCGGCTTTTAGTCTTGTTCAAGTTAACCTATCAAAAGGTCAAGAAGGGCTTTGGCTGCTATACTCGGCCCCACCCGGTCTTTGCCGGGTACTCCAAGCTGGGTCCTCAGTTGAGCCACCAGTATCTTTTGATCAAAGAAAGCACCAAAGAACTTTTTCGCGATACGGTCATGCCTTTCAACATACTGGATTGGCCCAAAGACGTTCACAAAATATGTATGAACTAATCCGATAGAAGTGGTAGTGCCTTTACTCATAGCCGTACCTTGACGGAAAGTGTTAAACGCAGTCTGTGAGTCTAAAAATACCTCAACCACCGGATGTTCAGCATCCACAGGCTCATAGTTATTGGCATACAGCACCATGTCCACTGGCACACCCTTGATAATGTTCTCAAGCGTTGTGACAGGCAGTACCACACGAGCGTTCGTTTGGTTTGGGTTCATGATAATCGAACGGTCAAGCTGGGAGAATGCATAGCCAGGTTGGAGATCATCCAGCCTGACAAAAGCGCCAATTTCGGTGCCATATCCCATTACCCGGCCAGTTGGCGAAAATTCAAACGACCCCATATCATCCGCGATAATCGTCAACTCGCGGATTTGCTGCCCGGCCAGGGAACGGAAGGCTTCCAGCGTTTCCGATTTACCGGCACCAGTATCCCCCACGATGACAATGTTGGCACTTCGGCCGCCTTTGAGATGAAGCTGGAACATCGCTCCGTGATAGGGTAGATTATCCTGTTTCATAACCTGGATGTTATGCAGCGTCAAAATCATTTTCTTAAGATAACCAAAATATCCGAATTCATCCCGCCGCGGGATTGCCCCAATCAGAATTTCGCCATCATCATGAAAGACTGTCGGAAGAGTGGCCAGATGATCGAGAGCATGCTCCGGTGTACCAAAAAACAAAATGGCGTCCGGCTTCTGCAGCAGGGTTATATCATCCGCCAGCTCAAACAGGTTACTCATGGTAAAACCTAATTCAAAAAACTTTTCGTGAAAATAAACCAATACCAGTTTCTTCCCAACGCGGGCTGGATAACACAACCACTCATTTTCGTTAACCTGCGCCAATTCGAGAAGATTGGCGTTGACCTGTTCAAAGCTGCCAGTGCGCTTATTCATTGGAGGATTGATCAACATGGGTGGGTAAAGACACACCTGACGGATGACCGGGATTGATTCAAGCTGGCTTGCATATTTTCCCAGGCCAGGCATCTTTTTCGGCAAGGCAATGGTAGCAACCTCGGCTCCGGCGCTGACTTGCCGGTAAATTCGCGGGTGCAAACCAGTGAGATTTTCCTGCACATCGCGATAGGTTCCACGCACCAGGTTCATCAGGGTTTCTACCGTTGAATTGAATGTTCGATATGGGCGTTGATCCAAAACATCGCCATCAGAATCGCACACCAAAAATCGCTCGAATTTGCGCCAGTAATCATACAAGCCTTCGATAAATTCAAATAAAAGAGCAGGATGATTCACAAATCTGGAATCCGAAACCAGTTTGGCTGCCCAATCCAACTGCACACGGGCAACGAAGCGGATTGTCTGCAGCAAAGCCTCGATATCAGCAGGTTGGATCTGGTCAGGGGCCTGTTCAAACATGATCAAGATAGGAGAATCTTGCTTGATCAAAGTTTGAACGTTGCGATTGAGCACCTCCCTGAATAACTGGCTGGAGATTAATTCGTCAGCCGATTCACACACTCGATCGCGAATGCGAATGATGATTTTGTTGTCAAGAAACCTGTAAGCGCCTTCAAACCCATTCCTATTCATATCAACAATCCTTTCAAAAAATATCTACAATGAGAACGCGTGGGGAGAACTTAAGCTATGATATTTCACACAAACAATAGATAAAGAAAAACCCGGGCGCAGACTGCCCGGGCTGAATGCAGTTATTGCAACCATTATAAAATATTCTGCGTTATTTCCCGGGCACAGCGCACAAAATCCAAGACTGTTGGCACATTACGCATCATCACAGCCATATTGCCCTTCACATCCAACTTACGGGTTAACATGGCCTGCATAGGATCCATTTCACCTTTCAGAACTTTCGCAAAATTTCCATAACCAGCTTTAAGGCTAAAAGCTGGCTGGTGACTGGATATTTCAGACACAATCTCAGTACCCCGGCACTTTCCGTGCCAAAGATCAAGATACATAACTGTCTGAGTTTTCAAGTTACCATCTGGTTCAATGATAAAGTACATATCACCTTCCCAGTTCCTGGCTATCTGGGCATAATGTTCATCAGAATTGAGCTTATTTTCAAACTCTTTGAGCCATTCTGCGTTAGGAAATACTACCGGCATGTTGTCTCCTCAATCCTTAGATTTTTTTAATTCTACCACCTTGAGATCGAAAACCCTCAACATTATGTGCGAAATCTTAGAAATAAAATGTTCACGCTAATTAATTGTTTTTATACTAAATAACTGGAGTATAATTTTTGATTATCAGTATAACTACCTTGAATGAATATTATGCTATGGAAACGGTTATGAACCCGTTTTTATTAAAAATATTGTTCGCCAAACAAGGAGAAGGATAAATGAAAAAGCTCAATACGGTTTTGGCTATAGTCATCATATCCGCTTTTATGCTGAGCGCCTGTGGCGCACCACCGCCAGCCGCCACCCAGCCGCCCGCGCCAACCTCCGCACCAGTCGCTACCTCCGCTCCTGCTGTCACTGCGGCTCCGGCCGCCACCACTGCCCCAACTGCGGTACCAGCCACCCAGGCTCCAACTTCGGCGCCTGATTTGCTCGCATCGGTCCTGAAGCGCGGCACACTGGTGGTTTCGTCCGATCCGGCATACCCACCCCAATCAGCTCTCAAAGCTAACCCTCAACGCAGCGCGGGAACAAAATGCACCGCCGACCAGAAAACTACGGGAGAACTGGAAGGCTTCGACATTGATGTTGCGGTAGCCATCGCCAAGGGTTTGGGGGTTGAAGTTTGTTTTGTGACCCCAGATTGGAACCTGATCACGGCTGGCAACTGGGCTGGCCGATGGGACATCAGCGTGGGCTCTATGACAATCACACCTGAACGAGCCAAGGCCCTGTATTTTGCCCAGCCTTATTACACCACGCCGGCCGCGCTCTTCATCAATAAGAATAATACAACTTACAAACAGCCCGCTGATCTGAGCGGAAAGAAGATCGGTTCCTGCGGCGGTTGCACGTATGAAAGTTACCTGAACGGCTCACTGGTCATCCCTGGCGAAAACATCAGTTTCGTTATCAAGAATCCAACCATTAAAACCTATGATACTGACAGCACCGCATTGGAAGACCTGGCGTTGGGCGACGGTGCCCGCCTGGATGCGGTTTTAACAGCTCAACCGACAGGTCAGGAAGCCATTAAAATGGCAAACCTTACAAACAACTGGGCGACACTCTGTTCTTTGAATACCTGGCTCCAGCCTTTGACCGCAATTCATCGCTTGATCCGCACGCCTTCATCGCAAAAGTTTCAGATATTATTGCAGGGTTGCACAAAGATGGATCCCTGGCGAAACTTTCTACCCAATATTATGGAACGGATCTGACGACCGCAGCCGCCAGTTTTGACGCAAGCAGTTTTGCAAAATAAAAACTGATAATAAAACGGTGGGGCATGAATGCCCCACCGTTTTATTTAGAAACCATGAATATAAAAACTGGAAGCAAAATGTCGGTCGATCCGCATCTGGATATGGGTACGGCGCTTGTCAATTTACATAAGCGCCAAAAATTCATCTATAACTTAAAAGTCACTGGCGTGTGGGTGGCGCTGATCACAATTGTTACCATTGGGTTATGGTTTTTGAAAATTGATCCCTCCTACATATTCCTGCATTATGACATCATTTTACAGGGCGCGGGGACAACAATCGCTGTATCACTTGCATCCATATTGATCGCAACCTTATTGGCGCTGGCTGGGTCGATTGCCAGATTATCTTCAAATTGGATTGCCCAGGGCATTTCCGGTTTCTATGTATCACTTATCCGCGGGACTCCCTTGCTGATTCAGATTTATTTTATATACCTGGGTCTGCCACAACTAGGACAGCGGATTTCAGACCTGGGTTACCCGGATATTGGCAAATTATTTATTTTAGATGCAATTCCGGCTGGCATTCTGGCACTGAGCCTCAACTACGGGGCTTATATGACTGAAATCTTCCGGGCTGGTTTGCAGTCAATCAGTCACGGGCAGCGGGAAGCGGCTATCGCCCTCGGTATGACCCCCGGACAGGTAACTCGTAAGATCATATTGCCGCAAGCCATCCGTATCATTATCCCGGATGTCGGCAATCAATTTATCGCCATGCAGAAAGATTCAGCGTTGGTGTCGGTCATGGGTGTATGGGAAATCACTTACCTGGCAAACCATTATGCGCGGCGCGATAGCAAATACATGGAAATGTTTCTGATCGCTGCTACGGCTTACTGGATCCTGACGATCATCTCATCGTATTTCCAGGGAATTCTCGAGAAACGGATGGCACAAGCTTATGAGCGGTGATGCAATTGTCAGTGTCAAGAACCTGCACAAGTGGTTTGGGATGCTGCATGTGCTGCAAGATGTTTCGATCGATGTGAACCTGCGTGAAGTGGTTTGCATTATCGGCAGAAGCGGTTCCGGCAAGAGCACCATGTTGCGCTGCATTAATTTTCTGGAAGAACCATCGCAGGGTGTGATCGAGGTTAATAAAATCCGGGTCGAAATCACTCCGAAGACCAAACATCACGATAAAGCAATGAACCAGCTTGTGCGAAGCGTCCGGCTGGAAACAGGCATGGTCTTCCAGGAGTTCAATCTGTTCCCACACATGAACGTGCTAGAGAATGTAATCGAAGCGCCCATGATCGTGAAAGGCATGGATCGAGCGAAGGCCATTGAAATCGCCGAATTCAACCTCAATCGGGTTGGGATGCTGTTTAAAAAGGATGAATACCCGCTCCGCCTTTCTGGCGGACAGAAACAGCGCGTGGCAATCGCGCGCGCCCTGGCGATGGAGCCAAAGGTGATGTTATTCGATGAACCAACCTCGGCGCTGGATCCCGAATTGATCGGCGAGGTTTTGAATGTGATGAAGGTTCTGGCGAACGAGGGCATGACCATGTTGGTTGTCACCCATGAAATGGGCTTTGCGCGCGAAGTGGCGGACCGGGTGGTAGTGATGGCCGATGGTCAAATCATCGAAGAAAACAAACCTGATGAAATATTCAGGGCACCGAAGGATGCCCGTACCAAAGCTCTGATCGACCGCTATCGTTCAGGAAAATCCGAACAGGAAAAACAGGAAAGCGCATTTTAGAGTAACAAAAGGCCGCCCAAATGACCGGACGGCCTTTTGTTACTCCTTGCCGGAAAAACACCGGGGCAGGATAAAGCATTAAATATTCTGTTTCTGGAGCCAGACATGGCAATAATCAGCGAGTTCTTCCCAACCTGACTGGCCAATCAGAAAGTGGGTCCGGCCGGGGAATTCCATGAAATCTGTGATTGAGCCAGATGTATTGTATTTTTGGTGGTTAGTTTTATTAAGCGAAGCGGGAATGATATTATCCAACGAACCTGCCGTGAGCAGAAGCGGAACATGCGCTTTTTTGAAATCGATCTGACCGGCATGGCCCAAAGATTCGCGCGGAACCCGGCGGGATTCAGGCACAACATAACGAGCGTAGGCTTTTTCCTGTTCCTGAAACGGCAATGTGTTCACAAAGGCATACTGAAATTGCTTGAACGACATCAAATGCGGGGTATTTTGGGAGATAAATGGGTTGATCATCGGCAAATTGGCTTTGATGAAGGACCAGCGGGTTGTGAAAACTCCCGATGGTGGCGCAGAGTCGAGGGCAATGCCAGCAGCGCCCAACCCACGGTTGAGCAAAATCTGAGTGACGAGCGCACCCATCGAATGTCCGATAATAATGGGATTTTCATGATGATTCCCGATGAATTCGGCATAATGTTCAACGATTTTCGTAAGGGTCAGCCCGCCTAAATTGGAATCAGGATGTTTCTTACGCAAAGCTTTAACTGGTTCGCCCCTCCCAGGCCAATTTGGAGCGCTGACCTTGAAACCTTTTGCTTCAAAATATTTAACCCAATTTTCCCAGCAAAGGGAGGTCATGAACATGCCGTGAATGAACAAAATGGATTTGGTTTTCATTTTTCTCCTGAAAAGATAAAGGATTGTAGCAGGTTTTGATTGGGAAAACCAAAAAGGGCAGGGCTGAGATTATTTCAAGTTACCGATAAACAATGTCCTGGCGGAAGGCGGGCCAAAAAGCTGGAAATCGACACCATTGAGAATGATAGTATGAATATCGCCAGGGTTTCCGGTCAGAGTTGGCAGGGTTTGTTCCACCCAAAAACGGGCCTGGGCCGCCAGATCGGATTGCTTTGGGAATGGCAAGGTGGCGATATAACCTAGAAAGGAGAGCTGCTCTTTCCCTGTAGGAATGCTCGTTTGCACAATCGCCGCGTGAATCGCGTCCACAGTTTCCATACTTTGCGAAGTGATAGTGACAAAATACTGGATATCATAATCATCGCGGATGCAAGACCAGGAATAAAACCCAAGCCCATCCACAAGATTGTTATTGCGCGAAGAACAAATTACTTTGCGCAGTTGCAATTTGGCTTGTAGATCAGCAGGGGTAATGCCAGGCACTCGTGGCAGGAGAGGTGTTACGCCAACCGGAAGCACTGAGGTTGGTGTAACGGCCGGTGTCAGCTCTGTGGATGGGATTGGAGTTGGCACATCTGTCAGCGTTGGGATGGGTGCAGGTAAGATGGATGTTTCTGTCACCGGCTGAACGGCTGAGGTGCGATGAATGCCGCCGCTGATGATCAGACCAATACCAGCTATCGCCATGCAAAGCACAATCAAGCCTTCAAGAATGACAGGCAGCTTCCCTGAAAAAATTTTCACTATCTTGGTTCCTGATACATAATTTTATAGCGCTACAAATCCAGCAAAGGTTTGTTTTTTAGGCAAATGAACAAATCTGGCGATTTCCGAACCTCAGGCAAAAAACAACAAAAAATAATGACATGAATAAATCATCACAGGTATGATTATAGAAGAAAACTTCTAAAAAAGGGCTTGAAACCATACTTATTCGGAAACAAAAAACACGATCCGTCAAAGATCGTGTTTTTCATATTCTCTTAGTGCGCTGAAAGGGACTTGAACCCTTACGCCTTGCGGCACATGGCCCTCAACCATGCCTGTCTGCCAATTCCAGCACCAGCGCAGGCAAGGACGTATTATAATCACCTTCCTTAGGGTGTCAAGCTATCTGGCGTTTCATCTACAATAATTCCAGCCAGGGCGCAGATCCGGGCTCGCTGAGGACATGTGCCCTGCGGGTTTGGCCTTCGGAAGGGAACAAATATATATTAAATCAACAGGAGCCATTCATGATTAGAATCGTTTTGGACGCGATGGGAAGTGACGACCACCCCACCCCGGATGTAATCGGCGCGGTAATGGCAGCACGCGAATACGGCGTGGAAGTCATCCTGGTGGGCGATCAGGCCCAAATTCAACCGGTACTGGCCGCCCAAAACCCTGGCAGCCTGCCCATCCGCATCGTACATGCACCTGAAATGCTGACCATGGAAGATAAAGGCGAGGCTTTGGCCTTCAAGGCCCGCCATAAAGACTCGCAGAATTCCATGGCGGTCGGCATCGACCTGCTCAAAAAGGGCGAAGCGGATGCCTTTGTGACGGCTGGCAATACCGGCGCAGCCTGGCTGACGGCCTTGTTCCGCCTGGGCCGCATCCGCGGTGTGGATAAACCCGCCCTGGCGGTGATTTTCCCAACCGCAAAAGGTTCTTGCGTGGTGCTGGATATCGGGGCAAACCCGGATTGCGAGCCGATCAACATGCTCCAATTTGGCATTATGGGCAGCCTGTACGCAGAGAAGGTGCGTGGGATAAAGAACCCCTCGGTCGGATTGGTTTCGAATGGCGAGGAGGAAGGCAAAGGCAATCACCTGGTCAAGGAAACCACCCCGCTCTTAAAGAAGTCGGGGCTGAATTTCTACGGCAATGTAGAAGGCAAGGAAGTGATCGGGGGCGTGGTGGATGTCGCCCTGACCGACGGTTTTACCGGAAATGTGATGCTCAAAACATCCGAAGCAGTTGTCAAGCTGATCGTTGAAAATATTAAAACCGCGATCAAGAGCGGCGGCCCCCTGGTGATGTTGGGCGGGTTGCTGATCAAACCAGCGCTTAGCAAAATTAAAAAAATGCTGGATCCAAGCGAGGAAGGCGCTGCCCCGTTGCTGGGCGTGAACGGCCTGGTGTTTATCGGTCATGGACGCTCGGATGAATTGGCTATCAAAAATGCCATCCGGGTTGCAAAGAATGCAGTTGAATCAGGCGTTCTGGATGCCATGCGCACCAGTTTGCAGGAACGGCTCAAAGAAGTCAAGGCCGAATAGGCCCATCCAATCAATTCTGAGGAAATTATGAAAATTCTGATTAATGAAAAAAGCATCCGCCGCAACGCCCGGATCGGATCGTACACCAGCATCGCCGCGCTTGTGATCCTGGCAGGTGGTATGTATATCTCCTTTGCCTACCAAAATTTGATCAATCTCTCTTTCGTGGCGCTGGTAGTCGGATTTATTCTGTCACAGGTAGGCATCTTTTTTGGAAATCGCTGGGGAAGACACCCGCGCGTGGATGAAAGACTGACAAGTGCGCTGAAGGGCTTAACCAAAGATTACAACATGTATCACTTCCTGACCCCGGTAAATCATCTCCTCGTGGGGCCAGCGGGCATCTGGATCGTCGAACCCTATTACCAGCGCGGCACGATCGTTTATCAAAAGGGAAAACTACAGCAAAAAGGCGGCGGGT
Organism: uncultured Anaerolineae bacterium; assembly: GCA_903910795.1. Lineage (GTDB taxonomy): Bacteria > Chloroflexota > Anaerolineae > Anaerolineales > Villigracilaceae > UBA5195. The sequence goes on along the minus strand of CAIWAX010000092.1, from coordinate 3,813 downwards.
TTTTGTTGGCATATCTCAAAATCTTCGCCCAGGAAGGTCTGGGCCGGCCAGACATGGAAGCCGGCGCAGACCTGGATAACATGACAACTTTTTTTAAGAAGAAATTGGGGGAAGGCGCTCCCATTCCTTCTATCAACGCAGTCATGGTGTTTACAGATGACAGGGTTGTATTGGAAACCGAGGGTTCGCCTATCCCGGTCATGAAGATTGAGCAATTAAAAGAATTCCTGCGCGTAAAAGCCAAACAAGCCCCCATGTCAGCCGAAGATATGAAACAAGTGACTGCCCTCCTTCCACAGGAAAGCATAGAATAGCCTCTCATGACATCCATCGTATCCATTGATATTGAGACAACCGGTCTGGATAATAATAAAGATTCCATCATCGAGATTGGCGCTTTGCGTTTTAACGGCCACCGGGTGGAAGACGAATGGACCACATTGATCAACCCGAACCGCCACATTCCCGAAAACATCACATCTCTGACCGGGATTGATGACGGGATGGTGCGCCAGGCGCCTAGAATCCAGGATGTAATTCGTGATCTGGCTGACTTCGTGGGGGAAGCCCCCATCCTGGGCCAAAATGTGCGCTTTGACCTGGGATTCCTGCAAAAACATCGCATCCTGCTGCTGAATCCAGTATTGGATACTTATGAACTTGCCTCCGTCCTGATGCCGAGCGCCAGCCGTTACAACCTGGCGGCGCTTGGGAACCAGTTGGGGATACTGCTTCCGAATTCACATCGCGCGCTGGATGACGCCCGCCTGACCCACGCCGTATACATTAAATTATGTGAAATGGCCAATGAACTTCCCCTCGAACTACTGGCAGAAATCGTTCGAAATGGTGAGCCATTGGATTGGGATGGCAATTACACCTTCCAGGTGGCGCTGCGCCAGCGCTCACGCGAACAGGTAAGGGCCAAACAGGTTACGAATCAAGACTCCAACGGGCCTTTTTTTGAGCATGTGCCCGGTGGGGAAGATGAACGTGCTGGAAGAGTTCAACCGCTGGGGCCAGTGACAGAGCCAATCGCACTCGATCCAGATGAAGTTGCGTCGGTGCTTGAATACGGCGGGCCATTTTCGCGGTATTTTGATGCCTACGAGCAGCGCCCAGAACAGGTGGAGATGCTGCGCGCAGTGACCAACGCGCTTTCGTATGACGGGCACTTGCTTGTGGAAGCCGGCACTGGTGTGGGCAAGTCCTTTGCTTACCTCGTACCAGCGGCTCTATTCGCAATCAAAAATAAAACCCGCGTGGTTGTTTCCACCAACACAATAAACCTGCAAGATCAACTGATAAAGAAAGATATACCAAGTGTGCGAGCTGCCTTGGGAATTGACCTGCGCGCCGCAGTTCTCAAAGGCCGCTCCAATTATTTATGCCCGCGCCGCATGGATCTCATGCGCCACAGTGGGCCAAATAACGCCGATGAAATGCGCGTCCTATCCAAAATCCTGGTGTGGAGTTGGAACGGCGCCAGCGGCGACCGTAATGATATCAATTTAAACCGCCCGGCGGAAAAAGAAACCTGGATGCGGCTTTCGGCAGAAGATGACGCCTGCACCTCCGAGAACTGCGCCGGTCGCATGGGTGGAAGCTGCCCCTTTTATAAAGCAAAACAGGCCGCCCAAACTGCCCATATCCTGATCGTCAACCATGCCCTGCTGCTCTCGGATGTTGCCACGGGCAGCAAGGTTTTGCCAGAATACCAGTACCTCATCGTGGATGAAGCCCACCACCTGGAAGAAGCCACTACCAGCGCTTTATCCTTCCGTCTTTCGCAAAACGATTTTGACCGCCTGATCAAGGAAGTCGGAGGCGCATCCGGCGGCCTGCTTGGTCACGTTCTCACGGTTACGCGCAACATTATCAGTCCAACTGAATACGCGGCACTATCCCAGATCGCCCACCGTGCCAGCGAAATTGCATTCCGGCTGGACAGCTACGCCAGGGATTTTTTCTACGCCCTGACGGAGTTTATCGATATGCAGCGTGAAGGCAAGCCTAAGAGCCAGTATGCCTTCCAGGAACGTATTTTGCCATCCAGCCGGTCTCTGGCGGGCTGGGATAACATTGAGATATGCTGGAGCACGGCTGGCGAAGCGATGGTGTTGTTGATCAACAATATCAACGAACTGACCAAAGCCTGCGCGGATCTGTACGCCAACGGCGTGGAAGATCTGGAGGATTCGTTGAGCAGCCTGGGCAACCTGCTGCGGCGATTGAATGAAGCACAGACTGCCATCAGCGGCATGATCCACAAGCCATCCACCGACACCATTTACTGGATCGAAGTGCAGCCGATGAACAACCGGCTGACCCTCAACACCGCCCCACTACGGGTGGGCCCGTTGATTGAAAAACACCTCTGGCACGAAAAGTCCTGCGTAGTGTTAACCTCGGCAACCCTGACTGCCGCCGGAGATTTCACTTACCTGCGAAACCTGTTGCGGGCAGACGAGGCCGACGAATTAACCCTGGGCTCACCTTTTGATTATGAATCATCCGCCCTCCTATACCTGCCAAACGATATCCCTGAACCCAACGCTCCCGGATACGAAGCCGCTGTCAACCGCGCCATCATCCAGACAGCCACTGCCACCGGCGGAAAAATGCTGGTGCTTTTCACCAGTTATGCCCAGCTAAAACGCGCATCTCAAGCCATCGCACGCCCGCTCGGCCAGCACGATATCCAGGTGTATGAACAGGGCGAAGGAGCCAGCCCAGCGGCTCTGCTGGAGGCCTTTAAGAGTAATCCGCACGCCGTGCTGTTGGGCACACGTTCCTTCTGGGAAGGCGTGGATGTGCCTGGCGATGCATTATCGGTGGTGATGATCACGCGCATCCCATTTGAGGTCCCATCCGATCCATTGGTGGCGGCCCGCTCCGAAACTTTTGAAGACCCGTTCAGCGAGTATCAGGTGCCGGAAGCTATTCTTAAATTCCGACAGGGCTTTGGCCGTCTCATCCGCTCAGCTTCCGATCGCGGAGTGGTTGCCATTCTTGACCGGCGCGTGCTGACCAAACAATACGGGCGTCTGTTTCTGCAGAGCCTGCCACAGTGCACCATCCGCAGCGCCAGTCTGAATGATCTTCCACGCCAGACATCTGGATGGCTGAACAATTGAAGTATGAGCCTAAAATACACAAGCATTTACTCCGATACAAATGGCGTCTCCCATTTTAGAGAAGCCCAAATCGAGCTGATTGAAACGATCCTCGGGCCGAATATCCCGCCACTGAGGGCCAGCGCCCAAAGCCCGGCAGACGCGTATTATTTTCTAACCTTTCCTCCGGGCATGGCAACGGAATGGCATCCGGCTCCCAAACGCCTGTTTCATTTTTTCCTGGCTGGCAAGTGCGAAGTCACGGTTAGCGACGGCTCGGTGCGTACCTTCAGTCAGGGCGAAATCGTGCTGGCGGAAGATACCACCGGCAAAGGTCACATCACAAAAAACCCTGGTTCAGTGGAAACCTGGATGGCAGTGGTGGCGATCCCCACAGATTAATCTGAAAATGAATTGACCCACTGAGCAGCCAAAAGAAACATAAAGCCAGAATTGAACTTTTTCAGGGCAAGCCGCATAGCTTGCCCTGAATTTTTATTTTCCAAATAGCATGGGCGGGGTAAATCTTATTAGATTATCTGATGTCAATATTCCATAACTATCACAATTGATTACATTTATCATTATTTCTTTGTGAACATCGACACAAGGATAATTTAAATATTAATGTATCATTAGAGAAGGTTTGAGCACTTATTTTTTCGGCCTGGGAACAATGCATATCTATCAAAGCCAG